>MIAA01000033.1:18807-24153 GCA_001830425.1 Rhodospirillales bacterium RIFCSPLOWO2_02_FULL_58_16 | reverse complement strand
ATCAACAGCCCGAACCCCACCGTGACCAATTTGATCAAGTCCGCCTGCCGACGGGTTCCGGTCTTGTTTAAAATGTTTTTCAGATAAGTGCGCGCCGAATTGACGGTGATTTCCAGTTCCTGCGCCGCCTCATTGACCCTTTGCCCGTTCACCAGCGCCTGAAGGAGCTTTATCTCGTGGTTGCAGAGGCCGTAAAGATCGGAGAGGACCGCAAAAGGCAGATCGACTGATCGTTCCGGCTGGAGAACCAACATAATCATATGGATGTTAGTCTGCGAGAGCATATCGGTTTCTCTCTTGAGGGGCAGCAGCACCAGCATAAGATTATCCGCCGGTCGTTCAGAGCATTCCAGCCGCATTACATGCAGGGGAGCGATGCTGGACCGTGGTGATTTAAGGAACAGCGCCAAGGCCTTGCGGTCCCTTTGGTTGACGCAGGACAAATTATTGGGCGGTCTGACCGAGAGGCATTTGCCGCTTAGGAGCAGATCGGCCATCCTTGAATTCATGTATGTGGCCTTGCCTTCCTTATCCAGTATCGCAATGCCGAACACAAAACGATCCAGCACCTTGACGGCCAGCCGTACTTCTCCCGGAAGAGACGGACCCCGTAAACCGAGCCTCTCGTCCAGGAGGGCGGAATGGCCCGGCGCCGACGACATGTCCTCCGTCTCATTCATGACCGGCGCTATGGACTGACCGCCCAGGACCCTGCGTAAATCGCGCAGGATATTGCCGGGATGTTCCGTCTTGAGGAGATAACCGGCGACGCCGCAACTAAGCACCCGTTTTATGATCGCCGGGCTTTCCTCGGCAGAAAAAATCACTGTCGGAATCTCGGGGGCCACCTGCCGGACCATGTTGAGTCCGGGCAATACATCCATGCCCGGCATGTAGAGGTCGGAGATCAGAAGATCGAAGCCGCGATCCCCTGAAAGGATGCCCAGCAACTCCACGTAGCTTTCAGCCCGTTGAATTTCCACCTTCTCGTCGATGGTGGCCAGCAATGACGCAAGAACCTCGTGCACCAGCGGATGGTCATCGGCAATTAAAACACGCAATGTCTTCCGTCCATGTCTATCAAGATTACTATCGACACGCTGAAACAATATCTTGGCGGTTGGGGCAGGGCAATAAAATATGGCGGTTTCCGGAGCAAATAAACAAAACCGACATTTTTACAGTGGACTTTATAAGAAGACAAAGTATCATCCCGTCGCAAGCGTCTTCCGTTTTTGAAGGCTGGGGGGTTTAATTTGTGAGGGGAGAATTAAGGATGTCGAGCTTTATCCGTAAATCTGCTTTATCGGCCGTTGCCGGAGCATTCATGGTCGGCGCGGTTGCTTTAATGCCTGCGCCGGTCGCCGCCGATGAGGCCGATGACATGGTTTCAATCGTCAACGGCGGGCGCCTTTATGATAACTGGCTCAAGATGACCGGAGCTGCGGATCCGGGCAAAGATCACAAATCCTGGAAGCCGGCCGCCGGCAACAAGCAGACCGGCGACACCACATGGCGTTGCAAGTCTTGCCACGGCTGGGACTACAAGGGCAAAGACGGCCAACAGAAGGGCACCGAAGATGAAACCGCCGCCGGCGGCATAACCAAGTCGGCCGGCGCCGATCCGGCCAAGATCATCGCCGTCCTCAAGGACGCCACCCACGATCTGGGCGCCGTTATGAAAGAGGACGCAATGAAGGACCTCGCCAACTTCGTCAGCAAGGGCCAGGTAGACACCGCCGCGCTTCTCGCCAAGGGCGGCGACGCCGCCAAGGGCAAGGGATACTTTGAAACTATCTGCGTCGGTTGCCATAAGCTTGACGGTTCATATCCCAAGGACATGGCGATGAAGCTGGGAGCAAGGGTTAATATTGCTCCGCAACGTGTTTTGCATAATCTCATCAACGGCAATCCCATGGGTAAAATGCCGTCGTTGCGGGCGTTGGACGGGCAGGTGGCCCTGGATATTCTGGCCCACCTCAAGACGCTGCCCAAGAGCTGAGGATAAAAAAAGATTTGTCGGATTAAGTGTTGCGGCCCAGGCTCCCGTCTTGTTTCTTGATGAAGATGGGAGCCGGCTCCTGGGGAGGGGTCGGCTGCGGCGGGGAGGTTTGCCGGATTAATCGGGCCATGCTGTTTTATGGCTTTGATCCGGCAGCGAACTGGAAGCGTCGGGGGCATTTGCCCTGATCGCTTTCTTGGGGGGAACAACTAGGGAAAACACAATGAAGAAGCCATCACCCACGGCCCACCTTATAAGGTTGGCGGCAGTGTTCGCCGTCGGTTTCGTTGTCTTTGTCACGGCAAAATCATTGGCCACGCCGGCCACCTGGAACCATGACATGAGCAACTGGTTCCGGCTTAAGTCTCTTGACGACATGCAGACGCAGGTTCCGGCTTACGCCAATGACAACAAAGCCTGCGCCAGAGAATGTCATGAGAAAATCGGCAAGATGTTCAATAAAAGCATGCACAAGGGGGTCTCCTGCGACTCTTGCCATGGCGCTCTCGGCGATCATATCGACGCCACCAAGGTAGAACTTGAAACCTTGCTTAAAGGAAAGTTCAGCGATGAACAGAAGACTTCCCTGAAGAAAGCGGCGGCGCCTCTGGCTTACGGATGGCCGGCGCATTTGCAGGCGGCGCATGAAAAAAATGGAGGAACGGTTGTTCCCGAAGGGGCTGCGGTCCCCGTTATCGTTAAAAATCCGGTAAAGGCCGCCGTCATGTGGCAATGCAGGAATTGCCATCTTGAGATGATCAATAAACCCGCTGCGTTCAAACAGTTCAGACTGGACCCCAAGTTCAAAAAGCATAACGCCTTCATTTCCGGTCAAGTTGAGGGGCAAGCCGAGGGGCAGGAAATTATGTGCCTCAAGTGCCACGACCCCCACAATCCGACGCCATAAGGAAGGGGGGCATTCAGATGACTACGAAACTCAAGGGGTTGCATATGAACAAAGCATCAATACCGGTCACCGGGGAAAACTATTCGGACCCGCGACGCGAGTTCCTGAAAAATGTTCTTGCGGGAACGGCAGCCGCCACCGTTCTCATGGCGTCCGGTCCCGGCGTGGCCGCTACGAAAAAGTTTGCGCTGCCCGAAAATATTCCCGATCCGTATAAAGCCAAGCACCATTGGATATATGTGATTAACATCAATAACTGCATCGGTTGCGGTAACTGCGTTCGCGCCTGCAAGCGTGAAAACAGCGTGCCGGACACCGTATTCAGGACCTGGGTCGAAAGGTATCTGCTCACCAACGAAGGCGTCTATGTGGAATCCCCCAAGGGCGCCCTCGAAGGCTTTGAGCACTACAACGAGGAGATCAGGAAAAAGGCCATCAGGTCCTTCACCGTTCCCAAACTGTGCAACCACTGCCATCAGCCGCCCTGTGTGCAGGTTTGCCCGGTCGGCGCCACTTTCAAGGCCCCCGAAGGGCATGTTCTGGTGGACTGGACGCATTGTATCGGTTGCGCTTATTGCGTTCAGGCCTGTCCCTACGCGGTGCGCTTTATCAATCCGGTGGAGCATAAGGCCGACAAGTGTTCATGGTGCTATCATCGGACGTCAAAGGGAATGCGTCCCGCCTGCGTCACCGTCTGCCCCAACAAGGCCAGACTGTGGGGCGATATGAACGATAACGAGGCTGAGGTCACCAAAATCTTCAATGAAGGTCAGTGGATGGTTCTCAAGCCGCAGATGCATACGGATCCCTCGGTATTTTACGTGGGATTGCCGAAGGAGGTAATCTGATGGGTGCTTTAGGATTAGAAAGTCTGCCCGGCGACGCGATGATCAACTATGTGTTTCCGAACAACGAGCACGTTTTTTGGTCGGTCATGATCGTCATTTATCCGTACATCACGGGCCTGGTCGCCGGCGCCTTCGTGGTCTCCGGCCTGTCGCACGTCTTCAAGGTGAAAGAATTCCATCCCATCGGCAACTTCGCCCTGATCGCCGCCTTTTGCTTCGGTCTGTTCGCGGCGGTGCCGTTGTTGTTCCACCTCGGGCAGCCGCAAAGGGCTTACGAGATCTACGCCACGCCTCACCTGACCTCGGCGATGAGCATCTTCGGTTATGTGTATGGAAGTTACATGGTCGTGCTGATGCTGGAAATATGGCTGATTTACCGTCCCTTCTTCATCAAGAAGGCCAACGAAGGCGCAGGCGGGCTGTTCGGACTCATTTGCAGGGTGCTGACGCTCGGCATCAGAAGATACACTCCCGAGGCCGCCCATGTGGATCACAAGTTCGCCACCATCCTGGCCGGAATCGGCATTCCTTGGGCCTTCACCCTGCACGGGTATGTCGGCTTCATCTTCGGTTCGGTGAAATCCATCGCCTGGTGGGCGACGCCGTTGCAGCCGATCATCTTCCTGATGTCGGCGGTGGTCAGCGGCATGGCCATGCTGATGCTGATGTATTGCTTCCTGATGTGGAAGCGCAAGCAGCCGATTGATATGCCGATGATGAGAAAGTTCGTGGCGTTCCTGTGGGGCTTTTTCATTCTCGACTTCGTGCTTGAGATGCTTGAAATCATGTTCGCCAAGTACGAACACGGCCATCACTGGGAAGTCGTCTATCCGCTGCTGACCGGCCCGACCTTGAAGTACTCCTTCATCTACGGTCAGGTGCTTACCCTGTCGGTCATCCCGGTCGTCCTTCTCGGCTTCATCGTGCTGAAGAAGATGTCCGACAAGATGACTATTCTTTGGACCAACATCGCCTGCTTCCTGCTGGTCATGCAGGTGCTGTTCATGCGTTTCAACGTGGTCATCGGCGGGCAGCTTATTTCCAAGTCGGATCGTGGGTTCGTCAGCTACCAGTTTGAAGTCTTGGGCAGAGAAGGCCTGATCGTGGCCTGCGGCATCCTGTCGGCGCCGTTCATCGTCTACTTCATCCTCAGCAGGTTTATTCCCATCTTTGAGGATCCGGCGGCAGGGGCTTATGAGTCCGAGCCTCGGGCATGATCGGTTGAATCGCGTAATACGAAAGCGCCGGCCTTATGGCCGGCGCTTTTTTTACTGCCTCACGCCTTGGCGCCGGTGGCCGCTTTCCTCAGATAAGAAGGAATATCCTTCAGCGGCAAAACAGCGCTGCACAGTCCGCCCATAGCCACGGCGCCCGGCATCCCCCAAACAATGCTGGAGTCTTCATCCTGGGCGATGACGGTCCCGCCGGCGTTAACGACGGCTTTGCCGCCATCAAAACCGTCACGGCCCATGCCCGTTAACATCAATGCCAGCACCCCCGGCCCGTAAGCCTTGGCGATGCTGAGAAACATGGGATCGACGGAAGGCTTGCAGAAATTCACCGGCGGGCCGTTGTTCAGCCGGATAAGT
>MIAA01000033.1:0-18794 GCA_001830425.1 Rhodospirillales bacterium RIFCSPLOWO2_02_FULL_58_16 | reverse complement strand
CCCCCCGCCGAGGAAACGACCTCCATGTGGAAGCCGCCGGGGGCCAGATAAACCGTTCCCTTCTGTATTTCTTCGCCGTCCTTGCCTTCCACGCACTTCCACCGACTCTCGCGGGTAATGCTTGCGGCGAGGGTAACGGTAAAAGCGGCAGGCAAATGTTGCGTGATCAAAACAGGCTGTTTGATATTCGTCGGCAGTCTTTTGAAAATATCCAGCAACGCCTTCGGCCCGCCGGTTGAGCTTCCGATAGCGATTACATCGGGCCGTGTGATTGTATGCCTGCGCAGCACGACGGCGGCGGCGGCCTTTGTCTCCCTGCCCGTCTTCCTGCGGGCAAGCCCCAGGCTCTTGATCGTGGCGATCAAATCACCGCGTAGTTCGCCGCCGATGCGGGCTTTGTTCAATCGGCGCGACGGCGACGGCAAGGCGACGAACTCGGCGGCGCCTTCCAGCAATCCCTTCATTGCGGCTTTGACGTTGCTGAACGACAGGGTCGAGACAATGATTACTTTGACCTCGGCGTCAGCCCTGAAAAGAGCGGGCAACGTATCGACCCCTTCCGCTTCCTTCATGCCGATATCCATGATCACGACGTCAATGTCGTTGCATTTCAGTCTGCCGACGGCGGCGTTGCCGTTAAAGGGGTTGGCAACGACGGCAAGTTCATCTTGGCCGTCAAGAACGCCGGATTTAAGCTCGCCGATAATGGCGGAATCGCCGATAAGCATGATCCTTATCGGCCCGGATGCGGAATGTTGGCGAGATGGAGATGACGGCGGCTTTACCATTATCTATTATCAAAATACCGGCCACTTCGGGCAAGCAAATAAACACCGGCAGCCGACCTCTTGCCTTTCCTCACCCACTGCAACTATCATCGTCCTTGCTTCGGTCTTCCGTGACATCAAGATTGCCCTCATGCAGACAGTCAATGACATTCGCAAGGCGTTTCTCGACTTCTTCGCCGCTCACGGGCACGAGGTGGTCGGCTCCTCGTCCCTGGTGCCGCTGAACGATCCCACCCTGATGTTCACCAACGCCGGCATGGTGCAGTTCAAGAACGTCTTCACCGGCGCCGAGACCCGTCCCTATCGCCGCGCCGTCACCTCGCAGAAGTGCGTGCGCGCCGGCGGCAAGCACAATGACCTGGAGAACGTCGGCTACACCACCCGCCACCACACTTTCTTCGAGATGCTGGGCAACTTCTCGTTCGGCGACTATTTCAAGGAATTGGCCATCGAACTGGCCTGGAAGCTGGTAGTCAGGGAATACGGTCTGGCGAAAGAAAAACTGCTGGTCACCGTCTATGGCGATGACGACGAGGCCTTTGATCTGTGGAAAAAAATCGCCGGTCTGCCCGATAGCAAAATCCTGCGTATTTCCACTTCCGATAATTTCTGGGCGATGGGGCCGACCGGCCCCTGCGGCCCGTGTTCGGAAATCTTCTACGACCACGGCGACCATATCCCCGGCGGACCTCCGGGCAGCGCCGATGAGAACGGCGACCGCTTTATCGAAATCTGGAATCTGGTGTTCATGCAGTTCGAGCAGGTGAGCGAGGACGTGCGCCACAACCTGCCCAAGCCGTCCATCGACACCGGCATGGGACTGGAGCGTGTCGCCGCCGTCATGCAGGGCACTCACGACAACTACCAAACCGACCTGTTCAGGGCGCTGATCAACGCTTCGTCCGAGGCAAGCAAAACCGCCGCCGACGGTGATCACGCCGTATCGCATCGGGTCATCGCCGACCATCTGAGGGCGTCAAGTTTCCTGATTGCTGACGGCGTCCTGCCGTCCAATGAGGGCCGGGGCTATGTCCTGCGCCGCATCATGCGCCGCGCCATGCGTCACGCCCAGCTTATGGGTTGCAAAGAACCGCTGATGCACAAGCTGGCGCCGACCCTGACGGCCCTGATGGGGCAGGCTTTCCCCGAACTGGCCCGCGCCGAACCGTTGATCGTCGAGACTCTGAAACTGGAAGAGACCCGCTTCAAACAGACCCTGGAACGGGGATTGAAGCTGCTTGACGAGGCTGTCGCCGGCATGGGAAGAGGCGGCAAGCTGAAGGCCGAGACCGCCTTCAAGCTGTATGACACCTACGGCTTTCCGCTCGATCTTACCCAGGACGCGCTGAAGCCGAAAGGCATCGCCGTCGATGTTGACGGCTTTAACGCCGCCATGGAGCGCCGGCGCGCCGAGGCCCGCAAGGCGTGGAGCGGCTCCGGCGACGCCGCCACCGAGCAGGTGTGGTTCGACATCCGCGAAGAGAAGGGCGCCACCGAGTTCCTCGGCTACGAGGCCGAAACGGCATTGGGTCAGATAACCGCTCTGGTGGTTAATGGTAAACGGGTCCAACGGGCCGAGACAAATACCGAGGTGGCCGTGGTCGTCAACCAGACCCCGTTTTATGCGGAGTCAGGCGGACAACAAGGTGATCACGGCATTATGTGGACCGATGATGGGGTGTCGCTCTATGTGAATAATACCGAAAAGAAGCTGGGCGCTCTCCATGTGCATATCGGCAAGATTGGCGGCAATTGGGGAGCCATTCGTGTCGGTGATCAGATTCACATGGCGGTTGACCATAACCGCCGCACGGCCACCCG
The DNA here is from genome assembly GCA_001830425.1 of Rhodospirillales bacterium RIFCSPLOWO2_02_FULL_58_16. Lineage (NCBI taxonomy): Bacteria > Pseudomonadati > Pseudomonadota > Alphaproteobacteria > Rhodospirillales > Rhodospirillales bacterium RIFCSPLOWO2_02_FULL_58_16. The sequence goes on along the minus strand of MIAA01000033.1, from coordinate 16,185 downwards.
CGCCAACCATTCCGCCACCCACTTGCTGCACGAGGCGTTGCGCCGCAAGCTGGGCAAGCATGTCACCCAGAAAGGCTCGATGGTGTCCGCCGACCGGCTACGCTTTGACGTCAGCCACCACAAGGCGGTCGGCAATGATGAAATCGCCGAGGTGGAGGCGGCGGTCAACAATCAAATCCGCGCCAATTCCAGGGTAGCCACCCACCTGATGACCCCTGATCAGGCTATCGAGGCCGGAGCTATGGCCCTGTTCGGCGAGAAGTACGGCGACGAAGTCAGGGTGGTTTCCATGGGCGACGGCGATGGTCACGCCTATTCAACGGAACTGTGCGGCGGAACCCATGTCCGGCGCACCGGCGACATCGGCCTGTTCAAGGTGATCGCCGAAAGCGCCGTCGCCTCCGGCGTGCGCCGCATCGAGGCGCTGACCGGCGCCGGGGCGCTGGATTACCTGAATGCCCAGGAAGCGGTGCTGAAACAATCAGCCGCCGTCCTTAAAACCGCGCCCGCCGATGTGCCGGGACGCATCGCCGCCCTGCTTGATGAACGCAAGACCATGGAGCGCGATCTGGCCGATGTCCGCCGCAAGCTGGCTACCGGCGGCGGCGGCGCGGCGGCGGCGGAAATCAAGAGCGTCAACGGCGTCAGGTTCATGCCCCGCAAATTTGACGACGTTCCGGCCAAAGACCTCAAAAGCATGGCCGATGAGTTCAAGACCCGGATCGGTTCGGGCGTGGTGGCGCTGATCTCGGTTGACGGCGGCAAGGCCTCGCTGGTAGTCGGCGTCACTGAAGACCTTTCCGCCAGGATCAGCGCCGTCGATCTGGTCCGCGTCGGCGCGGCGGCAATCGGCGGCAAAGGCGGCGGCGGACGCCCCGACATGGCCCAGGCCGGCGGCCCCGACGCCGCCAGGGCGAACGAAGCGCTGGCCGCCATCGAAGCAGCGCTCTGACGCCAATCAATCCAATTCAAAGACGTCTTTGTAATCGCGCTTGAGGCTCCGGTTCTGGTCTTCCTTGACCATGATGCAGTTGCCGACCGCCAGAAACTCTATCTCGGACCCCATAAAGCAACGGAAGGCGTCTTCCGGCGTACACACAATCGGCTCACCGCGAACGTTGAAGCTGGTGTTGACGAGCACCGGACAGCCGGTAATTTTCTTGAATTCGGCAAGCAGCGCATGGTAGCGCGGATTGGTTTCCTTATGCACGGTCTGCACCCGCGCCGAATAGTCAACATGGGTGACGGCGGGAATTTCAGAACGCGCCACGTTCAGCTTGTCGATGCCGAACAGCGCCTCTTCATCGGCGGTCATTTGCCGTCGCCGCGATTCCTCGACATCGGCGACCAGCAGCATATAGGGGCTGTCGCCGTCCAGCTCGAACCATTCGGCTACGTCCTCGCGCAGCACGGAAGGAGCGAAGGGACGAAAAGATTCCCGGTACTTGACCTTCAGGTTCAGGGTTTTTTGCATACCGGGCGAGCGGGCGTCCGCCAATACCGAGCGCCCGCCGAGCGCTCTCGGGCCGAACTCCATGCGCCCCTGGAACCAGCCGACGGCCTTTTCATCGGCGAGGGCGCGGGCGGTTTTGATGATCGCCTCATCGTCGGTGACGGTGGTGAATACGGCCCCCGCCCCGGTCAGGCGGCGTTCGATCTCGTCCGTCGCAAAGTCCGGCCCCAGGTAAGAGCCGTACATGGCGTCATTGACGCCGTCAGCCGCGCGCGGGCCATTCAGATGGGAGTGATAGGCGCACAGCGCCGCGCCCAACGCTCCGCCGGCGTCGCCGGAGGCCGGCTGCACCCAGATATTCTTGAATTTGCCGTCGCGCAAGACCTTGCCGTTGGCCACGCAGTTCAGCGCCACGCCGCCGGCCAGACACAGATTGTTTATCCCGGTTTCGGCGGCCAGCGAGCGGGTCAGCTTGAGGATAATTTCCTCGATCACCGCCTGTATCGACGCCGCCAGGTCCATGTGGCGCGGGGTCAACAGTTCCTCGCGGCCGCGCGGCGGGCCGCCGAACAGCCGGTTAAACTTTTCGTTGGTCATGGTCAGGCCCGTGCAATAATCGAAATAGCTCTGATCCAGGCGAAAGGTTCCGTCTTCCTTGACGTCGATCAGATGATCCATGATCAGCCCGGCGAACCTGGGTTCGCCGTAGGGGGCCAGTCCCATCACCTTGTACTCGCCGGAATTGACCTTGAACCCCGTGTAATAGGTGAAGGCCGAATAGAGAAGGCCGAGGGAGTGAGGGAAGTGGATTTCCTTGATCATTTCCAGACGATTGCCGGAGCCGACGGCGACCGAAGTCGTCGCCCATTCGCCGACTCCGTCCATAGTCAGCACCACCGCTTCCTGGTAGGGAGAGGGGAAAAAGGCCGACGCCGCATGGCTTTGATGATGCTCGGCGAACAGCAGTTTGTTTTGCCCGTTGAAATCGGCGTCAAACTCTTTGAACTTCTTGCCGAGCAGGTCTTTCTGGAACAGCTTTTCGCGCAGCCATAACGGCATCGCCATCCTGAAGGAAGTAAACCCCCTGGGGGCAAAGGCGAGATAGGTTTCGAGCAACCGCTCGAACTTGAGGAAGGGCTTGTCGTAAAAGGCGACGTGGTCAACGTCTTTAAGTTCTATGCCGGCGCGTTCCAGGCAAAAGGCTATGGCGCGGGCGGGGAACTCGGCGTCGTGCTTCTTGCGGGTGAAGCGTTCCTCCTGGGCGGCGGCGACGATTGTTCCGTCAACGACCAGCGCGGCGGCGCTGTCGTGGTAAAAGGCGGAAATGCCGAGAACGCGCATATCTAGAAAATAGTATAAACGAAAGGCGCCACCGCCGAACCTTGGCTGAGGATCACCAATCCGCCGAACACCACCATCATGACGATGATCGGCAGCAGCCAAAACTTTTTACGGATTCTCATGAAAGACCAGAGTTCCATTAAAAAACTCATGCCGTTACTCCTTAAAATTTCTCAGAACTGGTTACGCATGTCGTGGTGGCCCGCTTCCGGCGGCGGACGCTTGATCCAATAACTTTTTACCGTCGGATCAAAGCGCAAACGCAACGGGTCTTTGCCGAACAGCCGCATGATCAGGGCGATAGGAGTCACTGTCAGAAAGAACAGCAACCCCATGATCAGCGGGTTGACCACTTTGTGCAGCAACATGCCGAATTGGAACCACAATCGGTTAAACGGCCTCAGCAGTTCCGGCGCGACTATGGCAATCGCCATTAACGCTCCGGCAATTGCCGACGCCCACCACCTGGGCGCTCCGCCTTCAAGTAAGGGCAGCAAAGCGATGACGGCGAATACTGCGGCGAACACCAGACCGAAGGCGCGCTCGGAGCCGACCTTGATATCTTCCTTGCGGGTATAGTCCTCATGGGTTCCGGTCGTCATCGTCGTTTCCTTTTCGCCTTCGGCCTTTACTACCGTCATTGCCCTCGGGCCGTCTACAGCCTTCTCAGCCGGGCGGCGTAGAATCCGTCCATGCCGCCTTCTTCGGCCAGATGGCAGGGCAGGGTGCGCAAATCACCGTCGCCGCTGATCAGTTCGCTGATGCCGCCCACGTCAGCGGCATTTATCGGAACCCGCGCCACAGGCGCCCCGGAGGCGAGCAGGGCGTCGATCCGCCGCCCCCCCTCCGCCGGTTCAAGCGAGCATGTAGTGTAAACCAGCAACCCGCCGGGTTTTACCATTTCTGCCGCCGCCGCCAGCAGGACGTCCTGCGCCCTGGCCAATCCTTCGACATCCTTGATTGTTTTCAGCCGCGCCACGTCGGGATGGCGGCGGATGGTGCCTGTGGAACTGCACGGCGCATCCAACAGCGCCGCATCGGCTAAATGGGGCGGTCGCCAGACGGCGGCGTCGGCGACGATCAGTTGCGCCTTGAGGCCGAGACGCTCAAGGTTTTCCGTCAACCGCACGAGACGCTTGGCCGAGCGTTCGACGGCGGTAACGGCGGCGCCGGCGGCGGCCAATTGCGCCGTCTTGCCGCCGGGGGCGGCGCAAAGGTCGATGACGTTCAGTCCGCTTACGTCGCCGAGCAGCCTTGCCGGCAGCGAGGCGGCGGCGTCCTGCACCCACCACGCACCTTCCTTGAAGCCGGGCAGTTCCGTCACCAACCCGCTTTTGGCGAGGCGCAGACCGCCGGTGGGCAGGGTCGCGGCGTTCAGTTTTTCAGCCCACCCTTCGGCGTTGTCCTTAACGCTGAGATCAAGCGGCGCCTCCCTCATATGGGCCTCGGCGATGGCGCGGCAGGTCTCGGCGCCGTAGGCGGCGGTCCACGAGTTCCACAACCAGTCAGGAGTGTTGAGGCGCGGCGCGTCCTGGGCTTCCATCAACGCCGCCCCTTCCCGATCAATCCGCCGAAGCACGGCGTTCACCAGTTTTTTATACGGCCCTTGCCCGCGAGCCTCGGCCAGCCTGACGGCGGTATCGACGGCGGCGTGGGAAGGGACGCGCATGAACAACAACTGACAGGCCCCAAGCCTGATGATTTGACGGGCCGTTTGCGCCTTGATCGGCAACGGGCGGCCCAGGCAGCAGTCGATAAGAGCGTCGATCTGCCCCAGCCTTCTGATGACGGTCGCCGCCAGATTGCGGGCCAGGGCGCGGTCACGGGCATCCAGCCGGGCGGTCCCCGGATGATTCTCGAAGGCTTCCTCCAGCGGCAGGCTACGAACCAGCACGGCGTCCAGCAGATCGAGGGCCAAGGCGCGGGCCATGATGTTCCTTTATTACAAGTAAGCGACGGCAGGATGCATACCATGTTTCCGAAATCCGAGCAGCGAACCTTTGCGATATCGGTTAATACTGATAATATGCCCACGGCAAAAAGTTTTGCCCGGGGCAGGATGGTATGGCAGGAAGGTAAGGATGTTTCAGGAAATCGCCGCCGCCGCCAGATCGCCCGATCTGGCCGATCATTTCGTTGAATGTCATATGCTGGGCCGGCACCTGACCATGCTTGATGACGACCGCTATGTAATCTCGGACGATTTTTGGGCCGGACGGCTGGTCGATCCGGTGGTGGCCTCGGTGGCGTCGATCTGCGCCCGGGATATTCTGGTCGCCAGGGCGGCAATCATTCCCCTGAGCCAGGCCGCCGGCAAACTCACCGCCAAGAACAGACGCAAGTATGAAGAACTGTTTGACCTCATCGAGAAACGGGCCTTCAGCAAGGAGGTGCGCACCTCGGCCCACGCCATGCTTGAAGACGGCTTCCGCGAGGCGCGGATCAGGGAACTTGAAGCCGATCTCGGCGGACGGCTTACGCCGGCCAGAAAACGCTACCGGATGTTCCTTGACGTGGTGCGCCGTTTGACCGAAGGCGAGATTACGCGGGGCGCCTTTCTTGACGAGTTCATGGAATTCACCCGCGCCGTCGCCGGCAAGCTGGACTTCGGCATTTACAGCCTATGCCTGGATCGCATTTTCATTAATCAGATGATTCCTCTGGATATCAAGCAGTCCCTGGTGGTGGAAGTCCTTAAATACCCGCCCCTGATCCGCAAGGAATTAATAACCAATTTGATGTCTACGTCCGGGCGCGATCCCGAGCTTGTCCGTTTCACCACGCGCTCGGCAGTCACCGAACTGGATGATACGGCGTTGACGGATATCTATCTTTTGGCCAAGCACAAGGTGACCGTCCGCAGCATGGCCCGCGCAATTTAGGGCCAAAACAAAAATTTCCATATTCTGTATAATTATTCCATAAAAAGCCCTATATGTTGTATAATGATGCGTTGCCTGCGGGGCGGCGCTTCATTTTTACGAGGTGCTTCAAATGGATGGACGATCAGCCTTGTTTCTCGGCGTCTGCGCCTTGACTGTTGCCGGATTCATCGGCGCGGCTGCGGCTGAACAAGGCGCCTCCGAGCAGGATGCGGCAAAGGAAGCTCCCGTCGCCGATGTCGTTTATCTGGTGCTGATGGCGGGGTCGCCGCCCCTTCACCTGATCGAAATGCCCTCAATGGAGAAATGCCAGGCGGCGGTGCGTCATACCTCCAACGCCAAGTGCGTCGTTACGCAGGCCGTCGGCGTCAAGGACCTGAAAAGCAAAGCCGGCGGCGTCGGGCGTCTGACGCGCCTTCCGGCAAAGACGGCGCCTAGACCTCTGCCGCCTAAGGAATAGCCCGGCCTTCTATGGTATAAGATAACAATGACTATGTCGCGGCCATACTCATTGTCGGCATTGCTGGTTTTCGTCCTGCTTTTGAGCGGCGGCGCCGGCGCGGAAACCTTGACTTCCGGCGGTGCGGCGCGGGTGACGGAGATCATCGACGGCGATACGATAACATTGGATGACGGTCGTCAGGTCAGGCTTGTCGGCATACAGGCGCCGAAGCTTCCCCTCGGTCGCCGTGATTTCAAGACCTGGCCTCTGGCCGATGAAGCGAAACATGCCCTGGAAAAGATGATTTCGGGCCGCGTCGTCGAGTTGCGCCATGGCGGCGAGAAGATTGATCGCCACGGACGGACGCTGGCCCACTTGTTTCTGGAAAACGGGGTCTGGGCGCAGGGCGAGATGCTCAAAGCGGGGATGGCCCGCGTTTATACCTTCCCCGACAATCGGGAAATGGCCGCGAGCATGTACGCGATAGAGCACATGGCGCGCCAAGACCGGCGCGGCATCTGGGATCATCCCTTTTATGCCGTCCGAACGCCGGAGGAAGCTTCCGAGCGTCTCGGCACTTTTCAGGTAGTGGAAGGGGTGGTCATGGATGCGGTCAAGGTAAAGGGCGTCGTCTACCTCAACTTCGGCGCCGACTGGCGCAAGGATTTTACGGTAATGATTCCGTCCGGGGCGACGCGGATGTTTCTCAAGGATGGAATCGATCCGCTGTCATTCAAGGGGAAGAAAATTCGCGCTCGCGGCTGGCTCAAAGAGCGCAACGGCCCGATGATCGAGGCCTCCCACCCTGAACAGTTGGAATAATTTATGTCCTTGGTTTATATCTTCCATAATTACAATAATTATGAGTTTTGACCCTAATAAGGATGTTCCCATGAATGCCGATATTTTCACCGACGGAGCCATTCACATCGCCATTGTCAACGGCATGATCCGCATGGATTACGCCACCATTTCCATTACCGAGAAGGACGATGACGGCAACCCCGCCGTTATCGTCAACCATCGGCTGGTGATGACACCGCAGGGCTTTCTGAAAACTCTCGGCAACATGGAAACGATGGCCCAGAAACTCATTGATGTCGGAATCATTATTGATAACAACGACGAAACGAGGAATGGTCCGGCCAGAAAAACAGACCACGCCATCTTGAGCCGGGACCAAAGGTCCAAAGACCAAAACCGCAGGAAGCGGGACCTTGAGGTGCGGAAATAGTTTTTGATTCCATGAAGCACCTGTTCAAGATAGTCGTTTATTGTCTTTTGCCGGCGGCGTTGGCCGGATGCACCGTCAATCCCGCCACCGGCAAGCAGAGCTTTACCGCCTTTATGTCGCAAGCCGACGAGATGAAGGTGGGGCAGGAAGAACATCCCAAGATCATCAAGGCTTTCGGCGGCGCATATAGCGATCAGGAACTGAGCGCCTATGTGCGCCGCGTCGGGCTTTCCCTGGTCGCGGTATCCGAGGTTCAGGGGTTGCCTTACACCTTTACCGTCCTTAACGATGATAAGGTCAATGCCTTCGCCCTGCCCGGCGGTTTTGTTTACATAACCCGAGGGCTGCTGGCTCTGGCCGAGAACGAGGCCGAGATGGCGGGAGTTCTGGCTCATGAAATCGGCCATGTCGCCGCCCGTCATACCGCCCAGCGTTTCAGCAAGGCCCAGGCCGCCAACATCGGCATGACCGTCATCAGCATTCTCGGCGGAGCGAGCGCTCCCGGCGCTTCCGACCTGCTGTCGATGGCCGCCCAGGTTGCCTTGCAGGGTTATTCACGCGAGCAGGAGATGGAAGCGGATATGCTGAGCGTGCGCTATCTTATCCGCGCCGGCTATTCGCCTGCGGCCGCCACCGACTTCTTACACAAATTGCAGGCTCACACGAAGTTGACCGCCGCCCTGTCCGGCAATCCGGAGTTGGCCGACAGCGCCGGCGGCCTCATGTCCACCCACCCGCAAACCTCCGAACGCCTTGCCCAGGCCGCCGAGTTGGTCAGGACCGCGCCTCGAAACAATTATCGTCTGGAGAGCCGGGCCTTTCTGGAGCATATCGACGGCATGATGTTCGGCGATGACCCGAAGCAGGGGATCCGCAGGGGACGAGAGTTTTCCCATCCCGAATTAGGCATCAGTTTCAGGGTTCCGCCCGGCTTTATCATGTTTAATTCAGCGGAGAAGATTCTTGCCCGTGGCCGTGACGGGGCGATGATAGTCTTTGACATGGAAGGGGCAAGGACAGCCGGGAATGTCCATAATCTGCCTGCCTACCTGCAAGACGGCTGGGGGGAAGGTCTGTCGCTGAAAGAGGTGGAGACGCTCAAGATCAACGGCATGGAAGCGGCCACCGGCCATGGCCGCATAAGCGTCAGAAACGGCAGCCTGAAGGATGTTCGCCTGCTGGCCGTCCGCGAAAACAGGGACCGGATATACCGTTTCCTGTTCGTCACGCCGCCGGCCTTCACCGACCGCTACGCAACCGAGTTTCAGCGCGCCACTTACAGTTTCCGCCGCCTGTCGCCGAGTGAATCGGCGGCGATCAAGCCGTTACGGCTGCGGCTGGCGACCGTCGGCAGGCAGGATACGGCGGCCGACATGGCCGCACGCATGCCCTTCGAGCAGGGCGGTCTGGAGTGGTTTGAAATCCTCAACGGCCTAAGCCACGGCCAGCCCCTGATCCCCGGCGAAACAGTCAAAATCATCGCTGATTAAGCGGAGGCCGTCTCCGGCCGCGTTACTGGGTTACCGTAAGAATCTGTTCCAGCTTGTCGGTCGCTTTCGCCATGTCGATTTTTTCAACGGCGGCCAGTTCACAGGCCAAACGATCACGGGCCGATTCGTAAATCTGACGCTCGCTGTACGACTGATCGGGTTGATCGGTGCTGCGATGGAGGTCACGAACCACCTCGGCGATGGAAATGGGGTCGCCGGAGTTGATCTTGGCTTCGTACTCCTGGGCGCGGCGGCTCCACATGGTGCGCTTGACCCGCGCCCGGCCCTTAAGGGTGGTCATCACGGTATCCATGACTTTGCGCGTGGCGATCGAACGCAGCCCGGAAGATTCGGCCTTGGCGATAGGCACCCTGAGCGTCATGCGGTCATTCTCGAAAGAAATAACGTAAAGCTCCAGGGTATGGCCGGCGATTTCCTGGGTCTCTATACCGATGACCCTACCGACTCCGTGAGTAGGATAAACGACGTGATCTCCGGGAGCGCACAGATAGTCTTTGGGCATTTTTGTCCCTCTGGTTAAGCATGAACTTTTCACGACGAGGCGCCAATATACCACAAAAAAACGGACAAAAACAGCCCCCGATAATCTCCGGGACGGATTCGTCCGTTTTTTCTTGTTTAAGGCATCAGGTTCCGGCGCCCGGTTTGCTGCTTAACTCGCCGGCTTTACCGGGTTTGTCTTTCCACTTATCGGCGTCGGGAAGGGCGTCGATCTTGCGGGTGATGTTGGGCCATACCTGCGCGTACTTGGCATTGATCTCCAGCCACTTTTCCAGGTCAGGCTCGGTGTCGGGGACGATGGCTTCGGCGGGGCATTCAGGCTCGCACACGCCGCAGTCGATACATTCGTCGGGGTGGATGACCAAAAAGTTCTCGCCTTCGTAGAAGCAGTCTACGGGGCAGACTTCCACGCAATCCGTGAATTTGCATTTAATACAGTTCTCGACGACAACGTATGTCATTTTATTCTCCGTTGGTATCTTCTTGAATTACGAGTTCTCTACCATGCGTGTAATCACACGCTTGCGGGCATCCCCGCTTTCACGATCCGAAATATGGACTAATTCCGAGATATGGCACATCAGCTTGGCTTCATAACTATGTAGATATTTATCGGCATATATCACTTCCCAAAGCATTTCGACCATACTCACTCTTTCTTTATGAGAGAAGCGGCTCTTGATGAGGCCGGTGAACCCGCAAAGATGCGTGGATTTATCAGCCGTTTTCATTCCTTCTTCAATCAAGGTATCCGCCTCGGCCTCGTTAAGGCCGAAACGGGACATTAAAAGAGAGGTGATGATCTTGCGTTCTTTATTAACAAAATGACCATCAACACAGGCCGCCTCCGACAACAAAGCCGCCGCCGCCAGACGAACTGCTTCTTCTCCTTTTTCACCCTCGCCGCGCAGCAGGGCCTTGATCCGATTAATCATACCGTTGCCTAACATACATGGGCATGGCGGACAACCCCTCTCGAATTATGGTTTTTACAATTACCCCTCGCGGAAAACAGGGCAACCAATAATAATTCGGCCTTTTTATTCCGATTAGTGATGTAGGTCACAGACAATCTTGCGCCGACAGGCAAAGGTTATTACGAACGAAATTTAAACATGATTTAAACATGATATCAGTTAATTCGGATTCCGCCGCCCGCATTGCCTCGCTTGTCGAACGATTGGGGCGGCTGGCGCGCGCTCTCCAGCATCGTGACGGCGCCAAGCCTGTGCAATGGGAGGTGCTTCGTTATCTGGCGCGGGCCAACAAGCCTTCACGCACTCCCGGAGCGTTGGCGGATTTTCTCGGCTCAACTCGCGGCACTGTCTCCCAGACCTTGATTACGTTGGAGAGGAAGGGTCTTGTTATCCGTCGCCCCAGTCGCTTCGACAGGCGGGGGATGGAGCTTGAACTGACTGAAGTCGGCAAGGAATTGGCGGCTGAACACCCCTTGCGGGAGTTCGAGGCCGCCGCCGCCGCCCTCTCCGCCGGCGAAGAACTGGCCGAAGGCCTGACCGAGCTGTTGAGTGAATTGCAACGACGCAAAGGCTATCGGGGTTTCGGGGATTGCAGAACCTGCTTCGATTTTGCGCCGGATGCGGGAAACGACGATGACAACGCTCCGCACCTGTGCCGGCAGTCCGGAGCCGGACTGGACGAAATGGAATCCGGCATGATCTGCTGCAAGCATCGATCATCTGCGACGATGATTGCCGCCGAATAAACTAGAGCGCTATCCGGCGCACCATGGGAACAAAGGCTACCGGCAGCATGCGGGTGATCGCCAGCGTTCCGTCTTCCTTTTTGACGCCCCGGCAGAGGGTTTGCGTATCGTGGACGCGACCGACGGGGATCACCATTCGCCCGCCGACTTTAAGCTGCCCGATCAGGGCCTGGGGAATATTTTCGGGAGCGGCGGTGACGATAACGGCGTCAAAGGGCGCCTTTTCTTCCCATCCCTGATAACCGTCGCCGTGACGTATCTCGATATTGGCGTAGCCGAGGTCCTTCAGCCTTCGGCGCGCCGATGCGGCCAGCGCCTCCACCGCTTCAACGCTATAGACATAGCCCGCCACCTCGGCCAATACCGCCGCCTGATAGCCGGAGCCGGAGCCGATTTCCAGCACCCGGTCGTTTTTGTCGAGGTCCAGCAGGTCGGTCATCAACGCCACGATATAAGGCTGTGAGATAGTCTGCCCGTGGCCGATAGAGCGGGGCCGGTTGATATAGGCATAGTCGGCTTCCTCAGCCGGCACAAAAAGGTGGCGTTCGACCTTGGCCATGGCGGTCATGACCCGGCTTGAAAAAGCGGCCCGTCCGGTCCAGTTTTCGGTGTTGCGGGCGTCGGCCTCGATTTCGTCAAGAAGACGTCGCCGCGCCTTTTCCCGCTTTTTTGCGTCCATCGCAATCATCCCTGTCGAACCCGCCGGGAGGAGGATACAACATCAAAAATAAAATGATCCATTTTCTATAACATATGGTGTAAACGTTACGACGCCGCCGCCGTATGATCTAATTGGTTTAAGGAAACATTCGTGAAGAAATCAGCCGTTAACCTTGGCGACCGTTTTATTAAAGTCTACAATAAGAAAATCGTTTGGGTCGTCAGCCATTTTCTTGAAGTGGATGATGTCATTCCTCATGCCCTTCTTGTTCAGGAAGGGGCGTCGAACAGAAAAATAACGCTTTCCATCCCGGCGTTGCAGGACGCATCTATCTACAAAAAGCTTGAGGCCCTTCCTCCGGCGTAGCGCCTCACATAAAACTGTAAGGATCAATGTCCACCCGGACGTGGACCCGGCGCGGGATTTTGACCGCCGCCAGCCAGCGGTCGATTACGGTCTGCACATTGATGTTCTTGTCCGCTTTCAATAATAGGCGTTGGCGGAATTTTCCTCTGAGCAGGTAAAGAAGCGCCGGGGCCGGTCCCAGCACCGTGACGCCTTTGATTACCGGGGCGATGCGGCTCAAACAACGCGCCGCGTCCTCGACGGCGCGTTCATCGTCGCCGGAGACGATCAGCGCCGCCAGCCGCCCGAACGGCGGCATGGAATTTTCTTTGCGGGATGCGGCTTCAGCTTCAAGAAACCGGGCGCGTTCGCCGGCGATCATGGCCTTCATCACCGGGTGTTCAGGCATGAAGGTTTGCAGCAGCACCCGCCCCGGAAGCTTGGCTCGTCCGGCGCGTCCCGCCACCTGGTAGAGAAGCTGATAGGTTCGCTCCGAGGCTCTGAGGTCGCCTCCCGCCAGCCCCAGATCGGCATCGACGACGCCGACCAGGGTCAGCAGCGGAAAGTGATAGCCCTTGGCGACGATCTGGGTGCCGATTATCAGATCGACCCGATGCTCCTCGATGCATCGGACCAGTTCCGCCGCCGCCCTGGGGCCTTGAACGGTGTCGCTGGCGGCGATGATGGTGCGCGCCGTGGGGAATAATTCCGCCGTTTCCTCGGCCAGGCGTTCAACGCCGGGGCCACAGGCGGCGAAGCTGTCTTCGGCCTCGCACGCCGGACAATGCCGTGGAATCCGCGCCTGATAGCCGCAATGATGGCATTGCAGGCGGCCGACGCGCCGGTGTTCAACCAGCCAGGCGGTGCATTGGGGACATTGCATACGGTGGCCGCAGGTTCGGCACAGGGTCAGCGGCGCATAGCCCCGGCGATTGAGAAACAGCATCGCCTGTCCGCCGTCGCCGAGGGTTTGCGTCAACGCCAGACAAAGCTCGGTTGACAGCCAACGTCCGGCGGGAAGGTTTTGGGCGCGCATGTCGATGGCCCGCACTTCCGGCATCGCCGCGCCGCCATGGCGGGCCGGCAGATGCAGCGACTGATAACGCCCGCCGTCGGCGTTGACCACCGACTCAAGAGACGGCGTCGCCGACACCAGGACAACAGGGAAATCGCCGATGCGGGCGCGCACCACCGCCATGTCGCGGGCGTTGTAGATGACGCCGTCCTCCTGTTTGTAAGAAGCGTCATGTTCCTCATCGACGATTATCAGTCCGAGATCGGGACAAGGAAGAAACAGGGCCGAGCGGGCGCCGATAACGACCTTTGCCCGTCCCTCGGCCATCATGCGCCATGTGTCGCGCCGCCGCGCCGGGGTCAGCTCCGAATGCCACAGGGCCGGCTCGACGCCGAAACGTTCGTGAAAGCGGCTCAACCACTGGGCGCTCAAGGCTATTTCCGGCAGCAGCACCAGCGCCTGCTTGCCCGTCTCCACGGCCTTGGCTATCGCCTCGAAGTAAACCTCGGTCTTGCCCGATCCGGGCACGCCGTCCAGCAGGGTGACTGAAAATCCGCCGGCGGAAGTCTTGTCAACAATATCGGCCGCCGCTTTTGCCTGCGCCTCCGATAACCGAGGTCCGGGCCTTGTATGATCGGGAGTCGGCAAGGGGGGAGACGGCAATATTGTCGGCGCGATGATTTTGGTCTTGACCATGCCTTTGATGACGGACGCGCCCACCGCCGCCTCGCGGGCTAGTTCCGCCGCCGACCGTGACGGCCCGCTCGCCAGCACGTCAAGAACACGTTGTCGCGCCGGGGTCAGGCGAATGTCCGGGCTGATTTTTTGGTTCACGGCATAGGCGGCGACCGGCTTGGGCGCATAGAGCGCGTCGGGAACGCTCATCGCCATCTTGAGCACGGCTCCGGCGGGATGCAGGGTATAGCCGGCGACCCAGTCGATGAAGCGCCGGGACTCCGCCGACAGCGGCGGCGCATCAAGACGATTGATGACTCTCTTGAGCCTGCCGGCCTCCACTTTCCCGGACCCCGGTCCCCAGACAACGCCTGTCGCCTGACGTTTGCCCAGGGGAACGGTCACAAAATCGCCGTCCGCCGCCGTCAGGCCTTCCGCTGCCAAATAGTCATAAGCGCCACCCAACGGCAGCGGCAACAGAACGCTGATTATGTTCCCGGACAGGTAACGGGGAGTGGCGTCGGGTTTGATCATAGGCTACACTTTAACCATTCCTTTCCTTTTGGCGAATTAGGTTTGTTAAAACCGAGAAAGGATATGACATGACCGCGAACAATTTGAACGCCGCCGCCCATGGCGTTACGCCCGTCGCCGACGAGCCGAGCATCGAGCAGGTCGCCGATTATCTGCGCCGTCACCCCGATTTTCTGACCCGTCCCGACGTTCTGGAAGCGATGACGCCTCCGGGGCGCTGGGGAGAAGAAGGTGAAGGCGTTGTCGATATGCAGCGCTTCATGCTGGTGCGCCTGCGCGAAGAGATCGACAATCTGCGCGACTGCGCCCAGGACCTCATCGAGACCAGCCGCGCCAATATGTCAAGCCAGACCAGAACTCATGCGGCGGTGCTGGCGATGTTATCCGCCGATGACTTCAATCACTTCCTGAGGGTGCTCAGCGATGACCTGCCGCTGCTCCTTGACGTGGACGCCGTAACCATCGCTTTTGAGCCGCCGGCCAGGCCGTTCCCGGACCTGGTCTCGCCCTATATCGGCGATATGCCCGAGGGCGCCGTCGATCATTTTCTGACCGCCGGGCGAGAAGTGGTTTTGCTGTGTAACCTGACCGAGGACGATTCTCTTTTCGGCAGCGCCGGCGGTCTGGTGCGTTCGGCGGCGCTGGCCCGGATTCGTCCGGGCATAAAGACGCCGGCGGGCATTCTGGCGCTGGGTTCGCGAGCCAACACCTTCCATCCCGGCCAGGGCACCGAACTGGTTAGTTTCATGGCGCGGGTAACCGAGCGGTGTCTTTACAGATGGCTGGAAAAAGAGGCGTTATAATTTACTCGGCGGAACCGGCAGTGGTTTCCGCCATCGAAGACTGGCGGGCCTGGCTGGCCCATGAGCGCCGTTTCTCCGCGCATACCCTTGACGCCTATGGGCGCGATCTCGCGGCGTTTTTCCGGTTCATGGCCGGACACCTCGGGTTCAGGCCGGGACTCAAGGACCTGGAAAAAATGAAGGCGATTGATTTCCGCAGTTATCTGGCCGGCCGCACCGCCGTCGGCCTGGCCCGCACGTCTACGGCGCGGGCGATGTCGACATTGCGCGGCTTTTTCCGGTTTCTGAATCACGCGGGGCTGGTCCACAACGTCGCCATCAGCGCCGTGCGCACTCCCAAGACGCCGAAATCGGTGCCCAAGGCGCTGTCCGTAAAAGAGGCGCTGGAGACAATGGACGCCGTCGCCGGATTCAGCGAAGAAGCCTGGATCGGCAAACGGGATAGAGCTTTGCTACTGATGCTTTACGGCTGCGGCCTACGCATCGGCGAGGCGCTGACGCTGAACCGGGGCCAGGCGCCGGCCGGCGAATCGATGATCGTCACCGGCAAAGGCAAAAAACAGCGGATGGTGCCTGTGCTGCCCGTCGTCCGCGAAGCCGTTGACGACTACCTGTCGGCCTGCCCCTACCGGCGGCTGGGCAAGGATGATCCGTTGTTCGTCGGCGCTCGCGGGGCGCGTCTGGTCGCCCGCATCGCCCAGCGTCAGATGCAGCGCCTGAGGCCGCTTTTGGGCCTGCCGGAAACGGCGACTCCCCACGCGCTACGCCACAGTTTCGCCACCCACCTGCTGGCCGGCGGCGGCGATCTGCGCACCATCCAGGAATTATTGGGTCACGTCTCCCTGTCCACCACCCAACGCTACACCGACGTGGACGCCGCCCACCTGACCAAAGTCTACCGCGACGCCCACCCCAGGGCGCGTAAGTAACGCCGTTTCGCCTTCCATGGATTATCTTTTCCTCTCTAAACAGTCCCCTGTTAAAAACTCCGAACGCCCTTGATTTGCCGAGTGGTTTTAGCGATTTGACGTAGTCGGATTTGCAAGAAATCGTATTTTTTCGGCT
>MIAA01000032.1:90907-100250 GCA_001830425.1 Rhodospirillales bacterium RIFCSPLOWO2_02_FULL_58_16 | reverse complement strand
TACGATTTCTTGCAAATCCGACTACGTCAAATCGCTAAAACCGCCCGGCAAATCAAGGGCGTTCGGAGTTTTTAACAGGGGACTAAAGAGCTGGGCCGCAAGGAAGGCATGGCTAACCAGTACGGCAACCTGGGCGGGGTCGCCATGCAGCGGGGCGATAAAAGCAAGGCTTGCGCATACTGGGCGGTGTCAAAGGTCCTCTTTGAAGCGGTCGGCATTCCTGACAAGGTGAAACTGGTCGCGGGTTGGATGGCCAAAGCCGGGTGTTCGCCGCCGAAATGATCGGCGATCAGGGGGGGCGCCCGGCGACCCCTCCCGGCCTCCCTTGGCAAGGGGAGGAATTTTCAGGTTGGGGGAGGTTAGCGGCCTGTGTGTTTTGACCACGGAGGCACAGAGGCGCAGAGAAGATCAAGTGAGGTTTTCTTCCTGCTTTTTCTTTTTTTTATCCTCCTCTGTGTCTCTGTGTCTCTGTGATTCATAAAACAATATCGGAGGCAACCTCCCCTCCTTGGTAAGGAGGGGAAAGCGCCGGCGTAACGAAGCGGGGCGGTGAATGCTCACCAGCGAACCAGGCTTGCTCCCCAGGTCAGGCCGCCGCCCAGGGCTTCCATAAGAACAAGGTGGCCGGGCCGGATTCGTCCGTCGCGCACCGCCTCGTCCAGCGCCAGGGGAATAGAGGCGGCGGAAGTGTTGGCGTGGCGGTCCACGGTTACGACTATGCGATCCATGGGGATGCCGAGTTTGCGCGCCGTGCCGTCGATGATGCGTTTATTGGCCTGATGAGGCACCAGCCAGTCGATATCCGAACATTTCAGGCCGTTGGCGTCGAGGGCTTCATTGACGATCTCGGCCAGACAGGCGACGGCGTGACGAAACACCTCGCGTCCCGACATGCGCACATGCCCCACCGTCATGGTCGATGACGGCCCCCCGTCGGCGTAAAGCAAATCGCCGTGACGCCCGTCGGAATGCAGGTGAGTGGAGAGGATGCCTCGACCGTCATTCCCGGCGGCGCGAAGGACAACGGCGCCGGCGCCGTCGCCGAACAGCACGCAGGTGGAGCGGTCTTGCCAGTCAATAATGCGGGAGAAGGTCTCGGCGCCGACAAGCAGAACCGTTTCGGCCTGTCCCGCCTTGATGAAGTTATCGGCGACGGCAAGCCCGTAGATGAAGCCGGAACAAACGGCCTGGATGTCAAAAGCGGCGCCTTTTTCAAGGCCCAGCTTTGCCTGAACCTTGGTGGCGACGGACGGGAAGGTGTTGTCAGGGGTGGTCGTCGCCACAATGATCAGATCAACTTCGTCCGCTGAAATGCCGGCGTTTTCCAAAGCGCGGGAAGACGCCTTCACGGCCAGGTCGGATGTAAACTGGCCGTCGGCGGCGATATGGCGCTGCCGTATCCCCGTGCGGGAGACGATCCATTCATCGGAGGTATCGACCATCGACGACAATTCATCATTGCCGAGTATTCGGTCAGGTAAATAAGAGCCGCAGCCGATAATCCTGGCGCCGGGAGTCATCAGCCGGAGGTCGCCGCTCCCTGAACGCCTTGGCGGTCGGTTTCAAGGCAGGCGAGGTCTTCCTTGATGCCGTCATTCAGGTTGTCGTTAATTAATTTTACGGCCACCTTGATGGCGCTGGCGAAGCCGAGTCCGTCGGTTCCTCCATGGCTTTTGACGCAGATGCCGTCGAGGCCGAGGAATATGGCGCCGTTATGAAGGCGCGGATCAAAATGACGTTGCAGCCTTTTCAACGCCGGCCGCGCCAGCAGCGCCCCCAGGCGCGACACGGGAGACTCCATCAGGGCTTTTTTCATAAAGTGGGCCATCATCTTGACCATTCCCTCGGCCGTTTTCAGGGCGATATTTCCGGTAAAACCGTCGGTGACGACGACATCCACGGTTCCGGCGGCGATGTCGTCGCCCTCAATAAAGCCATGGAATTTTATGGGCAGGCTGATTTTCTGGAGAATGGCGGCGGCGCCTTTGACCGCTTCGTTGCCCTTCATATCCTCCTCGCCGATGTTAAGGAGTCCGATGGTCGGCTGCTTCAGGCCCAGGGCGTTGCGCGCATAAACCTCGCCCATGACGGCAAACTGCACCAGATTATCGACGCCGCATTCAACGTTGGCGCCGAGGTCCAGCATAATGCTTTCCCCGCGCATCGTCGGAAATACGGCGGCGATGGCCGGCCTGGATATGCCGGGCAATGTTTTGAGCACGAACTTGGCCATCGCCATCAAGGCGCCGGTATTGCCGGCGGAGATCACTCCCGCCGCTTCGTCGTTCTTAACGGCGTTGATGGCAAGGCGCATGGATGAATTGCGCCCGCTACGCAAGGCATACCCTGCCGATTCCTCATTGGCCACCATATCGTCGGTGTGGCGAATATGGGAAACCGCCCTGGCGTTCGTAAATTCGTCAAGCAGCGGGCGTAACTGTTTTTCGTCGCCGAAAAGCAGGAACTCCACGCCGGGCAGCCCTTTAGTCGCCATGTCAATGCCCTCCACGACCATTCGCGGGGCGTTGTCTCCACCCATGGCATCCAGCGATAGCGTTAAGCGCGTAGACAAAAGAAGAAGTCCTCAATAGCCGGCGGCGGCGTCAACGGCGTCAGGCGGCGTCGCCCGCCTCCATAACCTCGCGGCCCTTGTATTGACCGCAAGACAGGCAGACGTGATGCGGCTTCTTTAATTCGCCGCAGTTGGAGCATTCCTCGTATGCCGCCGACGGAAGAGAATCGTGGGCGCGACGCATATTGCGGCGCGACTTACTGACTTTTTTCTTTGGAACAGCCATGTTGCAATACCTTCGGTTAGAAGCCCTCATTATGGAGAGCAGGTGCTTACCTAAACAAAAAAGGCCGGCGGAGCAAGCGGCATGCCGCTTTATTTCTCTTCTTTAAGCAGTTTTCCTAATTCCGCGAAAGGGCCGGATTGAGTTTCCGCGCCCGGACAAGCATCCCTGTCGGTGGTGAAATCCTCGAATTTAACGCCCGGTTTACGGGGGAACAGAGGCAATTCCACAGCCATCTGCTCGGCGACGGCCTCGCCGAGGTCGATGACGCCGTCAATAACAGGTTCGTGATCATTGGCGCCGTCAAGCAAAATTATGACGTCTTCATCTTCTCCGCTATCGGCCTCGCCGCTGTAGAGTTGCTCAAAAGACGCCTCGATCAGGGATTTCACCGGCTCCAGGGTGATCACGCAGGTTTGGGTCACATCGGCGCGTAGTTTGCCGGCCATCAGCACCAGCGAGTCTTGGCGGGGGGTCAGAGTCACCGTCGCCGAAAGGCTGTCGATGGAAATCAGCGAGAACCGCTCGGCAAGAGCCGTGCGCTCCCTGGGGGCGGCTTCGATGTCAAAGGAGTTAGGCCCCTCTTTTAATCCGTCGCAGGCGACGGGACGGGAAAATTCGGGCGTCATCAGTTTTGTCATGGGGCGACGGCGCCGAACAGCACCTCCCCCGCCATCAGCCGGGCCGGTTCCTGGGCGTCCAGAGATTCCGCTTCGCGCCGGATATACCTGATCATGCCGGCGACATTGCGGGACTCAGGCGCGGCATCCCTGAATACGTTGCGCTCAAGGGCGGCGGCCAGCGTTTCATCATCGCGGTCAAGACCATCTTCGTAGGCGGCGACGCGGCCATAAAAAGCCTTCGCCAGCTTCTTGACCTTACCGCCGACGACCAGGTCGCCCACCCCCATCTCCCGAAGGTTCTGATCCATGTCGGCGAACATGAGGTCAAACAGCGCCTGGGCCAACAGGGCGGCGTCGCCGTTAGTTCGTTTCAGGCGGCGCATGACAAGAAAGGCATGCAGCGCAATCATGTCGAATCGTCCCTCCTTGGTGTCGGGAACGCCGAAGTCAAGGTAGAAGGCCGGCCGGCGCGCCTGTCCGACCAGCGCGACATAGAGTCGATGGGCGGCGTCTTCAAATCGGGAACGGCGGAATGCGCCGAAGATGCTCATAGGGCAATTCTCTTTTATTGACAAAAGGCGGCGGCAGGTGCGAGGCTTAACATCCATAATTCGGCGGGCTGACGCCAGTAGAAATGCGCGGGATCAAACACTCAAGCTATTTATTGCGATTGTTGTCGGCGGGAGCGTTCATTCTTGGACTTTCCGCGTGCGGGTCCCGCATTGACAGCCGGGGCAATCTTCTCGACCCCGACCTGCTGACGGAAATCAAGGTCGGTCAGCATACCCGCGAGCAAATAGCGGAAATGCTGGGATCGCCGTCCAGCGTCGCCACCTTCGACAAGGAGACCTGGTACTACATCAGCAACCGCACCGAAACCATCGCCTTCTTTGAACCCGAGGTGAGGGAACGTCAGGTTCTCGTCCTCCGCTTCGACGATAAAGGCGTGCTTCATGACGTCAAGACCCTGGGGCTTGGAGATTCGCGCATTATTCAGCCTGTTGATCGGGAAACTCCCACCGCCGGAAACACTATGGGACTTATTGACGGGGTCATCGCCAATTTCAGCCGCACCCAGAAACAGACCCAGAAAAAATTGCAGAAATAAGCCCGGCTCTTTCCCCTCCTCAAGACGTCTTGGTTTATGTTTCATTAATCAATGCGTCGTATGTATTGATTATTCCGTTTTACGATATTTTTCCTGAGCGAGCAGAAACCTGGGATGCCGAATATGCTGGGAATCACCCAAGAGGGCATTAACACCGCCCTTGAGATCAAGAGCAATTACCGTAACCGCGAACCTTTGTGCGTTCCCGGCGAGACATCGCGCATCATGACGCCGGAGAACCTGCTGAACCACAATCTGAACCTCAGCGGTTTCGAGGATCCGCTGGCCCTGGCTATGGTGGCGACCCGCGATCCCGAAGCTCCCATGGCGTTGGCGGCGGCGTCGCGGTTGGGTCCGCTGGGCAAGAAAACGGCATTGATTTCCGAGGTAATCAGCCTTGTCGGCGACACGACGAAGCACAAGCAGGTGAGCCAATGCATCAGGCTGATTACCGATTGCGCCTTCAGCCCGGACGCCATCGCCAAGGTGCGGCGCCATGCTTCAAAGGTAATCGTTCAGACCCGCCGCCAGTATACGACGGCGCTACGCTATAATCTTCAGTCGCTGATGGACGGATCAATCGCTCCCCGGAAGTTCGTCCACGAGTTCTTCGAACTCACCGAGGCCGGCAATATGCGCAACGACATCCGCAAGAAACTGGTGAGCAGCCTTTTACTGTCTGACTCCGTGCGCCCCAGCATCAAGTTCATGATGCTGGAGAACTTTGAGAGAATGCCGATGGTGGTGCGCCTGGATATAATTTCGGCGGTGCTCAGGGCCGAGCCGAGCCGCCACATCGAAATCATCAAGGAAGAACTGAAGTGGATCGTCGCCAAGGAGAGGCGCGCCAAGGATATCCACTGATCCCCGCCGTTTAACCTATCTTTAACACGCTCGGAATTTTTGTCGCTTCGGCTAGGCAATATTTTCCCTGACCGCCATGTCCGCCCCTGGGCGCGTCCGGCTAACCGGCTGATTTAATTAACAAACCATTAATGGCATGGCTATTGCCTCTTAAACGGCAGCCGTTCGCCGTCGCTCAACGCGACATAAGGTTTAAAAAATGGGATTTTTAAGGGATTCACGCCATGAAGCCGCAAAAGATCGAGTTCCCCTCCGCGACGCAGGATAACGCCGGCCGATCATCTCTCGTTTACAGCGTTTCGCTGATCGCCGATTGCCTGAAGCAGGCGAGAGCGCAGTCCGGGCGCGCCGGGAACTTTGCCCATTCCGATATTTCAAGGATCGCCCTTAACGCCGCTTATGAGGCCGAACAAACCATCGCCATGTTGCAGCGGCGAATTTTCCAGCTTGAAGAAGCCACCATGACCGACGAGTTGACGGAAGTGCTCAACCGCCGGGGCTTTGTCAGCCAGTTGCAAAAAAACCTGGCCTCGGCGGAGCGTTATGAAGAACAAGGAGTGCTGCTCTACGTCGATCTGGACGGCTTCAAGCCGGTTAACGATACATACGGCCATGCCGCCGGCGACGAAGTGTTGCGGCAGGTGGCGCGGGTTTTGCGGGGAAACATCCGGGATTGTGACTGCGTCGGGCGCCTGGGCGGCGATGAATTCGCCGTTCTTCTGACGCGCTCTTCGTGGGAGGACGGTCTGGTCAGGGCGGAAGCCCTGGAACAGGCCCTGAACAATGCCTATGTCGGCTGGAACGGGCGAATGATCGCGCTGAGGGCCAGCTTCGGCATTCAGGCCTATGGACCACGGGATGACGGAAATGAGCTTCTCTCACGCGCCGATGACGCCATGTACAAGACCAAGCGCATGCGCGCCGAGCTGGCCGAGAAACCTTCCGCCGGCCGAGGCCCGAAAGAAACAGAGGCATGGAGCCGGACCGCCGCTTGACAAGCAACCGCCGGCTATGTGGTTCTTTAGGGAGCGAAAATGAGAATAAGCGCCCTGACCGTCGGCCCGGAATACCCGGATAACGCTTTTAAAGGGCGCGAATTGGTGCCCTTCGTCGCGCCGCCGCTTCCCGCCGTGACTCAAGACAACTCCATAGGGAAACCGGATAAAACCGGACAAACGCCGTTTGATCATCTGATCGCCGGCGTTGACATCCGCGACATTTCGCCCCGCGAAATCTCTGATTTAAGCATGGACCTCTATGCCGCCGGCGTCCTGTCATGGCGGGAATACGATATGCTCGCCTTCCAGCCCGAGACGCAGCCCGCCTATGACAGCACCACCGGCGCCCTTACCGGCGAGAAAGCCGACCCGGATCGTCCCCGCGACTTCATCGCCGTCTGGGAGGACCGCCTGGACTTTGAGCGCCGGTACAACGCCGATGACCGCGAGCTGATCGAACGCACCGAACATATTGTCGGCGTCTTGCGGCGGATCGATTCCCCCACCAACCTGATAATATAATTCCCGTTGGAACATCGTGCGAACATGGGCCATAAAACGCCTTTGTTTTCAGGCGGTTATGCAACGCAAAAAAAACGCTTGCCAAACGGAACAAAACATGGACATATACCCCGACAGGGCGTGGAACAAAATATGCACATTTAATTATATGCGTCTCCAACCGCTCCCTGAACCGCATTGCATAGATGAACACCGTATGGAATAAGTGAGGTATGTCATGGCTGAAACCACATTGAAGCTCGTGGGAAAAGACAATATGGACAGGAACAAGGCCCTTGACGCCGCCCTCAGCCAGATCGAAAGGGCTTTCGGCAAGGGGTCGATCATGAAACTCGGCCAGCATGAGGTGGTGGAAGCCGATTCCATCTCTTCGGGTTCGCTGGGCCTGGACATCGCTCTCGGCATCGGCGGCTTGCCGCGCGGTCGCGTTATCGAGATTTATGGTCCCGAAAGCTCCGGCAAGACGACGCTGGCCCTGCATGTGGTGGCCGAGGCCCAGAAAAAGGGCGGGACATGCGCCTTCATTGACGCCGAGCACGCGCTGGACCCGGTCTACGCCAGGAAGTTGGGCGTCGATGTGGAAAACCTGCTGATCTCGCAACCCGACACCGGTGAGCAGGCGCTGGAGATCACCGACACCCTGGTGCGCTCGGGCGCCATCGACGTTCTGGTGATAGACAGCGTCGCCGCCCTGGTTCCCCGCGCCGAAATCGAAGGCGAGATGGGGGATTCCCATATGGGTCTGCAGGCCCGTTTAATGAGTCAGGCCCTGCGCAAGCTGACCGGCTCCATCTCGCGCTCCAAGTGCATGGTCATCTTCATCAATCAGATCCGCATGAAGATCGGCGTCATGTTCGGCAACCCGGAGACCACCACCGGCGGCAACGCCCTCAAGTTCTACGCCTCTCAGCGCCTGGAAATCCGCCGCATCGGCGCCATCAAGGACCGCGACGAAGTGACCGGCAACCAGACGCGGGTCAAGGTGGTCAAAAACAAGCTGGCGCCTCCCTTCAAGATGGTGGAATTCGACATCATGTACGGCGAGGGCATCTCCAAGCGGGGCGAACTCATTGATCTCGGCGTCAAGGCCGGCATCGTTGAAAAATCGGGTTCATGGTTTTCATACAACTCGGAGCGCATCGGCCAGGGCCGCGAGAACGCCAAGAACTTTCTCAAGGAAAATCCCCATGTCGCCGACAAGATCGAGGCCGCCATTCGTCAAAACGCCGCCCAAATCTCCGGAAAAATGATGACCGGCTCCTCTGACGGCAATGAAGGCGAAGACACGAGAGACGGCGCCGGAGAATAAACGAATTATACCAACGGCTATTGACGATGACTCGTTGTCGGCGGGGCCGGGATTCCCTTAAGGAAAAATCCTCCCCCTTGCTTCAAGGGAGAGGTCAGGAGGGGGTAAACTGCGGGAAACATCCGTCGAAATCATTCCGCGCTAACGGGTGTTGAAGCCTAACAGGCGCTCTACGTCGAGAACCACCATAAGCCGGTCTTCAAGACGGTAAACCCCGAGGGCGAATTCCCGCCATGACGCATCAAGCGTGCTGGGGTTGCCCTCATGGAATTCAGAACTGACGCTGACCACTTCGCCGACGCTGTCAACCAGCAGGGTATAGAGATCATGGTCATACTCAACGGTGACCCCCATGTCCTTTTTTTCTTTCTTTGAAGCTTCCGGCGGGTTTTTTTTATGAGACATCGCGTCTTCGTCCCGGTCTTTGATGCCGAGACAGACCCGCACGCTGACTACGGTAACAATTCGTCCGCGAAGATTAATTGATCCTATGACCCTCGGCGGCGCCAAAGGAATGGGCGCGATGTATTCCAGCCTCAGAATGTCTTGAACCTTAAGGATCGGGATGCCGAATAATTGGCCTCCGACCAAAAAAGTAACAAAGTCTTCAAGATCCTTTTCCAGGAAGGTTTCCACTTCCCGCGAATCCGCTGCAACAAGGTTCTGCGCCATATTTAAAATCCCGGTGACCGAACGTCAGGACCAGACCGCCGTGGTGCCTGCTGATATCTTTTAATATTCCGTCCGCATAAGTCCAGTGTTTTCAGCGGGCGTTGCCCATGCCGCCCTTGACAAAACAAGGCTAGGTATGGCCCAATGTAAAAATACAAGATAATGTGTCTAACGCCATATGATGTGTGTTCGGAGTTTGCCGGCACATAGATGTTGGGGATTGTGATGGGGCGGAGAGGCCGGTTTTTATTATTTATTGCTATGTTGTCGGCGGCGGCAACGGTTTCGGGTTCATCGTCGGCATTCCGGTTAAATCCTGAAGACGAGCGCCTGAAGGATGAGGTCAGGGTAAGCGTCAAGGAAGAAGCGACGGACGACCGGGATTCTGCGGCGTCCGCGCCCGATGTTTCCCGTCCGGAACCGACCGTTAAAAAACGATTCGGTGATTTGCG
>MIAA01000032.1:88905-90870 GCA_001830425.1 Rhodospirillales bacterium RIFCSPLOWO2_02_FULL_58_16 | reverse complement strand
GAATATCCGTCGCGGGCCGGCCGCCGCCGCGCCTCCCGTCCGCTTATTGCCCGGAGTTCCTCCTCCCGGGAGTCTGCCGCTTTCCGCTCCGCCGAGCGAGGATTTGCCGCCGATGCCGACGACCGTGGTTTCTTCGACGTCAACCACATCTTCTTTTATTGCCGCCGCCGCGCCTTCGATAACCGGAGTCCGTCTCGGGCAGCATTACGACAAGACAAGAGTCGTGCTGGATGTCAGCGGCAAGCCGGATTTTTCCTACAAGATCAGCGAGTCGGGAACGTCGGTGATCTTTAATTTCCCGCAGGTTGATTGGCGGTCAGACCGGCCTTCACGGCGGCTGACGGGGCTGGTTGCCGGTTATTCATTCGACAGAGGAAACAAAGGCGAAGGCCTTCTTAACATCGAGACCAGGATGCCGGTGAATGTCCGAAAAGTGTTTGTCCTGCCGCCCGAAAATAAGCAGGGATACCGAATTGTTCTCGACCTGGCTCAGGGGCGTAGCGCCGTCAGGTAGTGAGACAAACCGCTCAGACACTCCTGGAAGCTGTCAAGGTTTTGCGCCGCCTTGGCCTGGGAGACGGCGCCCTGCAGGGCGGCGACGATAAAAGCCGCCGACTTATCAACATCGATATTGCCGCTTACATACCCGTGCATCTGGCCGCGAGTCAGCGCCTTGGCCAGACCCTTGCGCCATAACCGGTAAGTCGCCTCAAGACGCAGGCGAAAGCCGTTGTCGACATTCGACATTTCCTGCGTCAGGTTATTCAGCGGACAGCCGATGGTGGTGATGAACTTTTCATCCGCGTTCATGCGCGTTTGTATAACGCGGGCAAGCATCTCGATAGGGTCGTTCCCCTCTTCCAGCGGCTTCAGCCACCATTCCTCAATATGTTCCTTAAGGGACTCTTCGACAACGGCGTATCCCAACGCCATCTTGGTGGGAAAATGATGGTACAGCGCGCCTTTGGTGACTCCCGTCTCTTTCAGGATGTCGTTAAGGCCCGCCGCCTGAAAGCCATGGCGGAGAATCTTTTCATAAGCCGCATTAAGGACGGAGCGGCGTGTCTGTTTCGGGTTGCGCACACGGGTCATACCGGACAGTATGTTGAATTGCGTCGGCTTTCGCAAGAGTTCAAGCCGGAGTATGATGTAAAATGAATTCAATGAGTTTTGGCCCCGGATCATGAACTACCGAACTATCGCCTTCGTCAACGGCGACCTGAAGCGAGCCAAGGAAGCCGGGGAGCGGCTCAGAAAACGTTATGGTCATGTGCCGCCGGAAGACGCCGATATCATTGTCGCTCTGGGCGGCGACGGGTTCATGTTGCAGACCTTGCACCGCTGCATCGACCGCAAGGTTCCTATCTACGGGATGAATCGGGGTTCCGTCGGATTCCTGATGAATGCCTTTGATGAAGAGAACCTGCCCGAGCGGTTGGCCGCCGCCGAACCGATCAACCTTAATCCCCTGCGGATGTTTGTTTCCGATCTGAATGGAAACGAGCATCAGGCCATCGCCATCAACGAGGTTTCCCTGCTGCGTGAAACCAGGATGGCCGCCAAAATACGAATAATGGTTGACGGCGTAATCAGGATGGAGGAGATCATCTGCGACGGCGTGTTGTTATCCACTCCCGCCGGGAGCACGGCTTACAACAATGCCGTTCACGGGCCTATTATCCCGCTCGGCGCCGATGTTTTGGCGCTGACGCCGATCGCCGCCTTCAGGCCCAGAAGATGGCGCGGGGCCTTGTTGCCGTCCACCGCCGCCGTTGATTTTGAAATCCTTGAGGCAGAAGTGCGCAAGGTCAGCGCCGTCGCTGACTTTACCGAAGTGCGCGACGTCACAAAAGTCAGCATCGTTCAGGACAGCAGCCATGAATTGACCTTGCTGTTCGACCCTGAACACAATCTGGAGGAACGAATCCTGCGTGAGCAGTTCGCGCTTTAATATTATTTGGCGGG
>MIAA01000032.1:76309-88895 GCA_001830425.1 Rhodospirillales bacterium RIFCSPLOWO2_02_FULL_58_16 | reverse complement strand
CTCCTCCGCCCGGTTCGACGGCGGCGGGCTGTTCGGCGCCGCCTTCGTCTTTGGTAAAGGTTACTTCCAGGCGTCGCGCCGTAGCCGGCGGATTCTCCAATTGTGTTTTGAAGCGGACTCTGTCTCCGGGGGGAATTTGATCCGTAGATGACCTGACGTTTATCGACTGGATTTCTTCGTTTTCGGCGTTGAACAGCGATACCCGGATCAAAGGAATTTTGCGGGGTTGGTCGGATATATTAACAACGGTGCCGCGAATCGTCAGGATATCAATATTATCCTTCATCGTCCGGTCTGATTTAACGTCACGAATATTAAGTCCGGCGCCCAGGATTTCGGCGGAAAGGCCGATCATGGAATAAATACCGGCCGTGGCCGGCGCCAGGGCGACGACATACTCGCGCCCGAAAAATAGCCCGGAAATAACGGCAAGCATCAGAACTAACCCGCCGCCGGCGATGAGTTTGCCGCGACCGCCTTCCTTCGCCTCGACTTCATCCGGCACCAGGGAGTCGGGGACTGATTCAGGATCGGGCAAGTCTTCAGGGGCGACAACCTCGTCGTCTTCAAGGTTCTTATCGATATTTTCCGCTTGCTCAATCGGCGCCGGACCGTCACCGAACATATCGTCCAGTTGTTTCTGGGAGAGTTCGGGGCCGGGGTCGGGCGCAGGCGCAGGCGCAGGCGCAGGCTTCGGTTCGGGCGCAGGCTTCGGTTCGGGCGCAGGCTTCGGTTCGGGCGCAGGCTTCGGCGCAGGCTCCGGTTCAGGTTCCGGTTCGGGTTCCGGCTCCGGCTCCGGCTCCGGCTCCGGTTCGGGTTCAGGCTCCGGTTCGGGTTCAGGCTCCGGCTCGGGAGGGGGCGCCGGTTTCGGCTTGGGAGGAGGAGGCGGCGGCGCCGGTCGCTGCATCACCGGCTGCATCATCGCCGGCTGCTGTGCCTGATATTGCGCCGGGGCCATCCGTGGAGGAGCCGATTGAACCGGGATTTGATGCCACTTATGCCCGCACTTCGAGCAACGCACGGTCCTCCCCATGTTCCCCAGGGCGCCGGGGTCAATGGAATAATTCGTCGAGCACGCCGGGCAGGTTATGATCATTGTCTGTTTATATGCGGTTGTCTTTTATAACGTCAATCATGATGCGCTTTTTGGAGGCCTTTCAGACGTGGGCGTCGCCGGGATGCCCGTCGGTCGATTTATCTTTTTGGCCGACGTTCAGAGGATCGAAGAATTGGTAATCATTCTTGCCTGACTCCTTGATTCGGTAAAGAGCAAGGTCGGCGCACTTTAACAGGACATCCACATCGTCGCCATGATCGGGAAAAATACTGACGCCGACGCTGGTTGTGATGTTAAGGCGGTTATCCTCGATATCAAACGGCTTATTGAAAAGATCAATAACCTTATCGGCAATAATGGTTGCCTCTTCGCGGTTTTTCAGGCCGTAGGCAATGATGGTGAATTCGTCGCCTCCCATTCGTGAAATGGTGTCGCAATCCCTTAGTCCGGTCACCAGCCGATCAGCGATTTCCTTCAATAATAAATCTCCCGCATGGTGGCCATAATTGTCATTGATGCCCTTGAAGCCGTCCAGGTCTATGAAATAAAGGGCCGCCATGCCGTTCTCGCGGCGAGCCATCTTGATAATCTGCTTTACCCGATCAACGAACAAGGATCGGTTGGCAAGCCCGGTAAGATGGTCGTAGTGAGCCAGAAGCGAGATGCGCTTCTGCATCCGGTTGAAGGCGCGGGCAACCAGCCCAAGCTCATCGCGCCGACCCACCAGCATCTTTTCCGTAAAAGTCCCTGTCCGGCCCACCCTGACTACATGGCGCGTCATCGCCGACAAAGGGGTGATAATCAGATTTTGCAGCAGGTACATGATGATCGCCATCGCCGCCACCACCGTGATCGCCATCAAAATCATGGCCGACTTGATGGCCATGCTTCCCTGCGCGGTGATGTCTTTGGGCGAGCGGGTGTGAAGCAGGAGGGCCGGGTTGCCCGCAATATCATGGAATACGCCGTAAACGCTCAACTCGTTCTTATCGCCGTCGTCATCAGCTACAAGCCATTTACCGGGAGGCAAGGCGAGGGTTCGGCGTACGTTGTCATCGTGAACTTCTCCCGACGCCAAGGACACAACATCAGTCGGCACATGCACCCTCGCGGAAAGAGCGGCGGCGGCCTGATCATCGAGAAAACGGCCCATGATCAAGGCGCCGCGAATGGGGCCGGTTTTCCTGCTGGTGAGGATAGGCCGGGAAGAGACCAGCATGGGGCCTCTTTCCATCATGATCAGGCCGGTTATAACCGAATCGGTCGTGGCATGGGTAAGAAACGGACGCCACTTATCGAGACCGCTCTCGGGAAAATCCGCCAGGGTGATGAATTCCTTATTTCCTTGGTCGAACGCCTTTCCCCAGATGGTGCGCCCTTCGGCGTCAACAATGTACAACAGGCTCATGTTGGTCGAAGCAAACGTCACCGGGGTTAGATTGGCCTCTACATAGGATGGATCGCGGCTGATGACGAAGTTGTAGGTATCGTCCCATGTCGCCCAATCGAAGGTAAGTATGCTCAGGTTTTCCATGTCAAAGTGCAAGGCGTTCACAACCCGGCGCATGTCCTTCTCGGCGCCGAGCCGCTCAAGTTTCTGGAAGCTGGAAGAAACAGTGAGCAGCAGCACCACGGCATTAATCAACAATAATCCGCCGAACAACGCCGCCAGGACCGTCGCCACCTTGAACTTGATGGACATAAGTCACCTTCCCGGAGCGATCCTAGAAGGATTCTTGCTTGTACGCTACATTATGTTGCGACATTCAATTTTTAACAGAAAGTTGTCCGTCCGTAATAAAGATAACTTCATCGCCTTCCGCCGGAAACGGTTCCTGCTCGCCGAAATGGATGTAGCAGGCATCGCAGACGTTATCCGCTTTCTGACCGGCGCCGACTTCGATTTCCATTGAATCTCCTCCGTCGAGTTCGATGATCATTTGATAGGTCAGGCTATCATAATTCTCGATGCTCACCGCAAGGGCCGGAGCAAAGGGAACGGCAAAAAACATGGCCATAATGATTATGGGGAAGGTCTTGTTCATGAATCACTCCATATAGTCTGCTTGCCGGGGGCGGCGGACGGTCCTATAAAAGCTCTTTATATAGGGAATGATAAGAGTTTGGCATCATGTATCTGGTAACCGGCGGGGCCGGTTTCATCGGTTCCAATATCACGGCGGCGCTGGAGGAGCGGCGGTCGGGCAAAATCGTTGTCTGTGATCGTCTGCGCACAGGCGGTAAATGGCGCAATCTGGCTAAACGCGAACTGGCCGAGATCGTTCATCCGGACTGCCTGCCGGATTTTCTTGAGGATAATCGCAACGCTATTGAGGCGGTTATTCATATGGGCGCCGTTTCCACTACCACCGAGAGCGACGTTGACCTTATTATCGACACCAATTTCAAGCTGTCGCTCCGACTGTGGCGGTGGTGCGCCATAAACGGGGTGCGGTTTATTTACGCTTCTTCGGCGGCTACTTACGGCGACGGCGCGGCGGGCTTTGACGATGACGGGACGCCCGAGGCCCTGGCCAGGCTCAGGCCGATGAATCCCTACGGCTGGAGCAAGCACCTGTTTGACCGCCGCGTCGCCCGCATGATCATGGACGGCGACCCGCAGCCGCCTCAGTGGGCCGGGCTTAAGTTTTTCAACGTCTACGGCCCCAACGAATACCACAAGGGCGGACAGCAAAGCGTGGCGGCGCAGCTCTTCCCTCGCGCCCGCGCCGGTCAGCCGGCGCGACTGTTCAAGTCACACCGTCCCGACTACAAGGACGGCGGGCAGTTGCGGGATTTCATCTGGGTCGGCGACTGTGTTGACGTGGTGTTGTGGTTGCTGGAAAACGACCATGCCGGCGGATTGTTCAACTGCGGCGCCGGCAAGGCGCGCTCGTTCGCCGACCTGGCCGTCGCCGTTTACAAGGCGCTGGGCAAGGACGCAAAGATTGAGTTCGCGCCGACGCCGGAAAATATCCGCGACCGTTACCAGTATTTTACCGAGGCCAGGATGGATCGCCTTCGCAACGCCGGTTATGACAAGCCCTTCACGACGCTGGAGGAGGGCATCGCCCGATATGTCAACGGCTTTCTGAATGCCGATGATATGTATCGATGATCTTCGCCATCCCCTATCCCGGCATCGATCCGGTTATTTTCCAGTTCGGGCCTGTCTTGGGGCTGGGGCCGTTTCTTGTCCGCTGGTACGCGCTGGCCTATGTCTTCGGGCTGCTGCTGGCCTGGTGGTATATGCGCCGGTTGACCGCGCATCCCCCGCAGCCCGCCCTGGAGCATGACATAGACGATTTTATTACCTGGGCCACCGTGGGGGTGATCATCGGCGGCAGACTGGGCTATGTTTTATTCTACAAGCTCGGGTTCTTCATGGCCGATCCGATGGCCGTTCTCCAGGTATGGAAGGGAGGCATGTCGTTCCACGGCGGCCTGCTGGGCGTGGCGCTGGCGGGGCTGATATTTGTGCGCCGGCGCGGCATTCCCGTCCTGCCGTTCGCCGACATCGTCGCCTGCGCCTCGCCGATCGGCCTGTTTCTGGGAAGGCTCGCCAACTTCATCAACGGCGAACTTTTCGGGCGCGTTTCCGACGCGCCGTGGGCCATGGTTTTTCCCACGGGCGGCCCCTTTCCCCGCCACCCCAGTCAACTGTACGAGGCGATGCTGGAAGGGGTGGCGCTGTTCGTCCTGCTTCATCTGCTGTGGCGGAATGAATCCGTGCGCCGCCGTCCCGGCCTGTTGACCGGAGTCTTCCTTGTCGGATACGCCGCCTTCCGCGCCGTCGTCGAGTTGTTCCGTCAGCCGGACGTTCACATCGGTTTTCTTTCAGGCGGCTCCACCATGGGCCAGTGGCTGTCCCTGCCGATGGCCCTCATCGGCCTGTATCTGATTTTCCGCGCCCTAGGCAAGAACAGGGAGGCTTTATGACAAAGCTTGCCGATCTTCTGCGCCGCCGCATTGCCGACGAGGGGCCGCTGACCGTCGCGCAGTACATGAATGACGCCCTTTATCATCCCGACTACGGCTATTACACCGGCCGGGATCCGCTGGGCGTCGCCGGCGACTTCATCACGGCGCCGGAGATCAGCCAGATGTTCGGCGAGTTGATCGGCGTCTGGTGCGCCATGGCATGGAAGTCGATGGGTGCCCCCGACGCGATAAATCTGGTTGAACTCGGTCCCGGACGCGGCTCCCTGATGTATGATCTGTTGAGGGTGTCGGGCGTGGCCCCCGGCTTCGGCAAGGCCCTGCATGTCCACATGGTGGAGATCAGCCCGGCGTTGCGCGCCCGCCAGCGCGAGGCACTGGAAAACGCCGTCCCGGATAATGCGCCGACATGGCTTGATGATTTTTCGCAAACTCCGCAAGGGCCGCTACTGCTGATCGCCAACGAATTTTTCGACGCCCTTCCCGTTCACCAGTTCCAGCGCTCGGACAATACCTGGCGCCAACGTCTGGTCGATATCGACCGGCAGGGTAATTTCAGGTTCATCCTGTCGGCGCCGATACGCAAAGGGCCGGTGACGCTGCCGGGTCTGCCCCCCGGTCTGCCGGTGTTTCCCAACGGCCTTCCCGACGCCCCGGAAGGCGCCGTCATCGAGGTGTGTCCATCGGGCATTGCCGTGGCCCATGCCGTCGCCGAGAGGGTGACCGGCCATGGCGGCGCCGCCCTTGTCATTGATTATGGCCACGCCGTCAGTTCCTTCGGCGAGACCGTGCAAGCCCTCAAACGCCACGCCTATCACGACGTTCTGGTCGCTCCCGGCGACGCCGACATCACGGCGCATGTGGACTTTTCGGCGCTGGCCTTCGCCGCCGCCAAGGCGGGGGCGCGTCTTTACGGTCCCGTCCGTCAGGGCGATTTTCTGGAGAGCCTCGGCATCAGCGCCCGCGCCGAGGCGTTGAGCGCCGCCGCCACGCCCCGACAAGCCGAGGATATCCGCCTTGCCCACAAGCGTCTGACCGATGAGGATGAAATGGGCGCCCTGTTCAAGGTCATGGCCGTTACCGGCCCGGACCTGCCCGCCCCGCCGGGCTTCGCCTAAAGGGTGCGCCGTGATTATTGTTGAGAGCCTTGAGCGGCTTAACGGCGTGAGCCACGCCTTTTTTACCCGCCAAGGCGGCGTCAGCGCGGGCGTCTACGCCTCGCTTAATTGCGGCCCCGGCTCAAACGATGATATTGATGACGTGACAACCAACCGCACCAGGGCGCTGGCCGGGATGGGCTTGGCCGGAGCCTGTCTTCTCACCGCCGATCAAATCCATTCATCAACCGTTATCACCGCCGACAGGCCGTGGGGAAAGAAAGGCGCGCCGAAGGCCGACGGCATAGTCACCAAGATTCCGCGAATCGCCCTCGGCGTGCTGACCGCCGACTGCGCGCCCGTGTTGTTCGCCGACGCCGAGGCGCAAGTCATCGGGGCCGCCCACGCCGGCTGGCGGGGGGCCAAATCCGGCATCCTGGAGGCGACGGTGGAAGCGATGTGCGGACTCGGCGCCGACGCCGGAAATATCGTCTGCGCCGTCGGCCCGTGCATCGGGGCGAAATCCTACGAGGTGGGAAAAGAATTTTTTGCCGGGTTCATGGATGACGATCCTAAAAACCGCGACCATTTTTCCGCCGCGAACCGGGAAGATCATTATCTGTTTGACCTTTCCGCCTACGTCGCCAAGCGTCTCTTGAAACTCGGCCTCAGGTCCGTGGACAAAACCGCCGCCGACACCTTCGCCGATAAAAAGCGCTTTTTCAGTTATCGCCGCGCTGCCTTGAGCGGCGAAGAAAACTATGGCCGCATGTTATCGGCCATCGCGCTGACCGGGTAATCTGATGCCGGCGGCCATTGACGATGACTCGTTGTCGGCGGGGTTAGCTCAGTGTGTTTTAACCACGGAGGCACAGAGACACAGGGAAGGTTAAGCGAAATTTTCTTCCTGCTTTTTCTTTATTTATCTCTACCTTCCTCGGTGTCTCTGAGCCTCTGTGGTCTAAAAAACGGTATCGGCGGCAACCTCCCCCAACCCCTCCTTGCCAAGGAGGGAAAAGTGTACAGAATTAACTCCCCCGCTTACCTCCCCCGATATGCCTCCACCCCCTGATCGGGAATCCACAAGTCGGCGGGAGGAGCGCCGGTCTGGTAGAAGACATCGATGGGGATGCCGCCGCGCGGATACCAGTAGCCGCCGATGCGCAGCCATTTGGGCTTGGCCGCCTTGATTATCTTGTCGGCGACGGCCAACGCGCAGTCCTCGTGGAAAGCGCCGTGATTGCGGAACGAGGCCAGAAAAAGTTTCAGCGACTTGCTCTCGACGATCAGGGCGTCAGGCACATAGTCGATGACGATATGGGCAAAATCGGGCTGGCCGGTAACCGGGCACAGCGAGGTGAATTCGGGACATGAAAAGCGCACCAGATAGTCCTTGTCCGGGTGCGGATCGGCCACCGTTTCCAGCACCGCCCGCTCGGGGCCGTCCGCAATTTCCGTCCTGCTTCCAAGCTGGGTCACCGTCAAACCTCCTCTATGTCGCCCATCGTCTGCCGGGCGGAGAAGCCTTCGGCGAAGGCGGCGAATTTTCCCTCGCCTATGGCGCGTCGCATGTCCCTCATCAGGTCTTGATAATAATGCAGATTGTGCCAGGTCAACAGCATTGACCCCAGTATTTCTTCAGACTTGGCAAGATGGTGCAGATAGGCGCGGCTGTAGCCGGCGCAGGCCGGGCAGGAACATTCTTCGTCAAGCGGCCGGGGGTCGGCGGCGTGGCGGGCGTTGCGCATGTTGACGGCGCCGCGTCGGGTAAAGGCCTGGTTGGTGCGCCCGGAGCGGGTCGGGATCACGCAGTCAAACATATCAACGCCGCGCCTTACCGCGCCCACCAGATCATCCGGTTTGCCGACGCCCATCAGATAGCGGGGCTTGTCGGACGGCAACAGAGGAACGGTAAAATCCAGCACCCGGAACATGGCGTCCTGCCCTTCGCCCACCGCCAGACCGCCGACGGCGTAGCCGTCAAAGCCGATATCCTGAAGCGTTTTCGCCGACTCGACGCGCAAGTCATGATAGACGCCGCCCTGGACGATGCCGAACAATCCGTAACCGGGACGCCCATGAAAAGCCGCCTTGCTGCGCGCCGCCCAGCGCATGGACAGCCGCATGGATTGTTCGGCCTGTTCCCCGGTCGCCGGAAAGGGCGTGCATTCATCCAGAACCATCGAGATGTCGGAACCCAGCATACGCTGGATATTGACGGCCCGCTCCGGGGTTAATTCGTAGCCGGAGCCGTCGATGTGGGACTGGAAGACGACGCCGTTCTCGCTCATTTTCCTCAGCTTGGACAGGCTCATGACCTGGAAGCCGCCGGAATCGGTGAGGATCGGTCCCGGCCAGTTCATGAATTTATGCAGCCCGCCGAGGGCTTCCACCCTTTCGGCGCCGGGGCGCAGCATCAGATGATAGGTGTTGCCGAGAATGATCTGAGCGCCGGTCTCCGCCACCGCCTCGGGCGTCATCGCCTTGACGGCGGCGGCGGTCCCCACCGGCATGAACGCCGGCGTGTCAATGATCCCATGAGCGACGGCAAGCCTGCCCAAGCGTGATGCGCCGTCGGCGGCCATAAGCTCGAAGGATAAACCGTTCACGCCTTCTCCTCCCTCTCCAGCAAGCAGCAATCCCCATACGAATAAAAGCGATAGCCTTTGTCGATGGCGTGTCGGTAAGCCCGCTTCATGGCGTCAAGCCCGGCGAAGGCGCTTACCAGCATGAACAGGGTGGAGCGGGGAAGATGGAAGTTGGTCAGCATCATATTTACGGCCTTGAAGCGGTAGCCGGGAGTTATGAAGATGTCGGTCTCGCCGGTAAAGGGCCTTATCGTCCCGTCTTCGGCGGCGGCGGTTTCCAGCAACCTCAGGCCGGTCGAGCCGACCGCTACTATCCGTCCGCCTCGGGCGCGCGTCCGGTTGACGGCGTCGGCGGCGTCGGGCGATATTTCGCCGCTCTCGGCGTGCATCTTGTGGTCTTTGATGGCCTCCGTCCTGACCGGCAGGAAAGTGCCGGCGCCGACATGCAGGGTCACAAAAACATGTTCGATCCCGTGCGCCGCCAGCGCCGCCATCAATTCCGGCGTGAAGTGCAGGGCCGCCGTCGGCGCCGCCACCGCTCCCGGCTGCCGGGCGAACATGGTTTGGTAGTCAAGGCTGTCCTGAGCGTCGGCCAAAGCGGGGCGCTTGATGTAGGGAGGCAGCGGCATGGCGCCGAAGCGTTCCAGCGCCGCGCCCAGGGATTCATCGTCCATGGCGAAATCAAGGGTTACTTCGCCGTACTCGCCCTTGGCCGCAACCCGCGCCGACAGGCCGGGGGCGAAATCGATATCGTCGCCGGGATTCAGCCTGCGCGCCGGACGGGCGAAGGCGCGCCAGACGCCGGGAGCGTCCCGTCGGTGCAAAGTCGCCTCTACGCCGCCCCGACCGCGCCGCCCTTTCAGCCGCGCCGGAATCACCCGCGTATCGTTAAAGACCATGATGTCGCCCCGGCGCAGCAGGCCGGGCAGGTCACGAACCGACAGGTCGCGGAGGCCTTCGCCTACCGCCAGCAGTCGCGCCGAATCCCTGGGCGACGCCGGCCGCCGGGCGATCAGGTCGGGGGGCAGGTCAAAATCAAACAGGTCAACTTTCATCGCTCAATCAAACAGATCAGAATGGCTTCCCGTTCTGACCAGGATCAATTCCCGGTCATCGTCGGAGTAATCCCATATCAAGAGCCAATCCGGTTCAATGTGACATTCCCAGCACGGCTTCCAAATTCCTTTTAGCGGATGAGAGTCGTGTTTTCTTTCAAGGTCATTCCCCTTCTGGAGGGCGTCGATAATCGTTTCAAGCTTGTCGATGTTTTTTCCGCGTTTTGCAGTTCTCTTTAAATCTTTTTGGAACTGTTTTTTTATGCGGATTTCATACATCGGCGTCCTTCCTTATCTCGGAAAAACTGCCGTATGTCCGCTCCTCCGGCTCCGCCAGGATAGCTCTCATCGTCTCAATGTTCGGCACTTTGGCGTCAAAAGGAAGCCCGCCGCCGGCCACAACCCAACGATAATACATACGCACGGCCTCGGAATTACTGATGCCGAGTTCCTTGAATACCGCCTCGGCATGCTGCTTCAGGTCCGGCTCAATACGAATTCTCAGGGTTTCAGTTCTCATGATAGCCTCCATTTTCTGACAGTGTACCCCAAAAGGGGTGCGCTATCAAGTCGGACGGCGTTTCGCCTTATACCAATTCGCTTTCTATAGATTGGCATTGGAAGACGAAGTAGCATAACTCACGCAAAGACGCTAAGACGCTAAGAAAGACAAAATGAAGAATGGGTCCAAACTTTGCGCCTTCGCGTCTTGGCGTGAGATTATTTTTGATACTGATTTATAGAAGACGAAGTAGTATTATTTCCCCGACCGCTTCCTTCGCGCCGCCAGTGATTCGTTCTTGCCGGGGTCAATCCACCAGGCGTTGAACTGGGCGCCGCGCAGCGGCGTGGCCTCCGGCATGCCGAATTTATCCCACAGGGCTATGCGTTGGTAGTCAAGGTGCCAATGGGGAATGACGTAGTGGCCCCATTGCAGAACCCGATCCAGCGCCCTGATGTGGTTGACCAGACTTTCGCGGTCAGGGGAGGCGATCAATTTTTCCACCAGTTCATCGACTGCCGGATCGGCGATGCCGATAACGTTGCGGCTGCCGGGACGCGCGGCGGCGTCGCCGGTCCAGTAGTTGCGCTGCTCGTTGCCCGGCGACAACGACTGGCCCCAGGAAAAGACCGTCATGTCGAAGTCAAAAGTTTCCAGCCGCTTGATGTACTGGGAGCTGTCAACGGTGCGCACCCGCATCCTGACGCCCAGCCTCTCCAGGTTCTTGGCGAAGGGCAACACCACCCGCTCGAAGGAGGGACTGACCAGCAGGACCTCGAAGTCAAGGGGTTCTCCGGTTTTCTCACGCACCCGCTTGCCGTCCCTGATCACCCATCCGGCATCCTTCAGCAAACTGTCGGCGGCGCCGAGGTTAGCGCGGATATTGCCCGAGCCGTCGGTGGCCGGAGGCTGGTATTCCCTGGTGAACACTTCATCAGGCGCCCTGCCCCGATAGGGTTCAAGGATCGCCAATTCATCGCCGGAGGGCAGGCCGGTCGCCGCCATTTCCGAGTTGTCGAAATAGCTGCGGGTGCGCACATACTGGCCGTAAAACAGGTTCTTGTTGGACCAGGCGAAGTCAAAAGCGTAGGCCAAAGCCTGACGCACCCGCGCATCCTTGAATATGTCGCGGCGGATATTATAGGCAAAGCCCTGAAGACCGGCGGGCATCTTGTGCTTGACCTCCAGCTTGCGGATCAGGCCCTCGCGGACGGCGGGGATGTCGTAGGACATGGCCCAGTTCTTGGAAATGTTCTCAAGGCGCATGTCGAACTCGCCGGCCTTGAAGGCTTCCAGCGCCACCGTGTCGTCCCGGTAGTAATCATACTCATAGGCGTCGAAGTTGTTCTGGCCCCGGTTGACGGCGAGGTCTTTGCCCCAGTAGTCGGCGACCCGCCTGTAGGTGACGGTGCGGTTGGCCTCGAAGCTCCCTATTTTGTAAGGACCGCTGCCCAGGGGAGGCTCAAGGGTCGTCTTGTCGAATTCCCGGCCTTGCCAGTAATGCCTGGGCATTATCTCCAACTGGCCGAGGATCAGCGGCAGTTCCCGGTTATCCCCCGGCTTGAAGGTGAACTTGACGCGACGCTCGGATGTGGCCTCGGCCTTTTCCACGCCTGCGTAGTAGAAGCGGAAAGTGGGCTGGCCCTTCTCAACCAGAATGTTGAAGGTAAAAACCACGTCTTCCGCCGTTACCGGCTTGCCGTCATGCCAGCGCGCCTCGGGCCTCAGGTTAAAGGCGACCCACGAGCGGTCCTCAGGCAATTCAATCGTTTCGGCAAGCAGTCCGTATTGGCTGAAGGCTTCATCGGCGCTGTCGACCATCAGGGTGTCATAGATCATGTTTATGCCGTCGGCGGCCTCGCCCTTGATGATGAAACCGTTGAAGCTGTCAAAGCCGCCGATGGCCGCCATCTTGACCGCGCCGCCTTTGGGAGCGTTCGGATTGACGTAAGCGAAATGAGTAAATTCCGGCGGATATTTGACTTCGCCGTGCATGGCGATGCCGTGACGGGGAACAACATCGTCGGCACCGGCCGGGGCGACGGCGAAGATCAGCAGCAGTAATATTGCCGGTAAAAGTCTCATCCCGCCAATGCCTCCAGGGCCTGGGCATGGATTTTTCTGTCGCCGGCGGCCAGCACCCGTCCGTTTGAGCGGATGGTCAACTCCTCGCCTTGCCAGTCGGTGAAGACGCCGCCTGCGCCTTTGATTACCGGCGACAGCGCACAGAAGTCATAAGGTTGCAGGCCGGCCTCGCAGACTATGTCAACCGTGCCGTTGGCCAGCAGTCCGTAAGCGTAGCAGTCGGCGCCGTAGACGGCGCTCCTTGATTTTTCGCGCAGCCGTTC
>MIAA01000032.1:52877-76293 GCA_001830425.1 Rhodospirillales bacterium RIFCSPLOWO2_02_FULL_58_16 | reverse complement strand
ACCGGCCGGTCATTGTACAGGGTGGGGCGGCCCTCGGCGCCCGTCCACCGCTCCTTCAGGGCCGGCATGTCAATAACGCCGACGATGGGTTTCCCGTTCCTGGTCAGGGCGATCAATGTGCCGAACAGGGGCTTGCCGGTGACGAATGATTTAGTGCCGTCGATGGGGTCCAGCACCCATACATATTCGGCGTCGGCGCGTATCTTGCCGTGTTCCTCGCCGATGACGCCGTGGTCGGGAAAGGCTTCCCCGATAACGGCGCGCATGGCGGATTCGGCTTCCCGGTCGGCGGCGGTGACCGGGCTTAGATCGGCCTTGCGGTCGATGGCGACGCCGCTGCGGAAGTACTTCATGGCGACCGGGGCCGCAGCGTCGGCCATTCGCCCGGCCCATTCGATGAACTCGTCAAGCCGGGAATCGGCCATGATCATTCCATAACGCGAAAGCTGAGGGCGCCGATCAGGTGGTCTACCGCCTTTCCGTCATCGCTGAGCGGCAGGATGATCATGCGGTACATGATTTCGCGGTTGTTTTCCAGAATCAGGGTGCCTGCGCCGATCATCGGCTGGTGGGTGTCGATGGCGGTGACGCAACATTCAACGGCGCTGCCGTTCAGCGGCTCGGGCAAGGCCTCGTAAAGGGTTTGCCCGCGCGGGTCTTCGCCGCAAACGTCACGGAGCACCTTGCCGTAGCTCAAGACGATAAAGCGCCCGCCGCCGTTGCCGGTGGCGACGGTAAACAGGTTGTCGCGCAGTTCCGGGACATCGGTGAAGTTGATCGCCTTGAGGCGGGGAAGCCTGTCGTGGCCTTTGACTTCGGTCCAGTAGTGAATGGCCTGGCACGAGACGCGGCGTTCACTGTCAAGCCCGCGACAGAAATCCAGGATGTGGCTCGAACTGACGAAGCTCACTTGCTTGTTCTTTCATCTTGTCGCATACAAAGAAAGGCGTTGCCGCCGTGATAATATCTATTTTCCGGCCCCGTTCAATCACCGCATTACAAAACATGATTTACATGAGAACCGCAATCAGCAAGCCCCGAAACCCTATCGTCATCGTGCCGGCGCGCATGGCGTCCGTTCGTCTTCCCGGCAAACCGCTGGCCGATATCCACGGCGAGCCGATGATTGTTCATGTTTGGCGGCGCGCCGTAAAGGCCGATATCGGGCCGGTCGTTGTGGCTTGCGCCGAAAACGAGATCGCCGAGGCGGTCGCGGCGGCCGGCGGTCGCGCCGTCCTCACCCGCATCGATCATGTTTCCGGTTCCGACCGGGTGTTTGAGGCTCTGGCCGAGGCCGACCCCGATGGTCGTCACGACGCCGTGGTTAATCTTCAAGGCGATCTTCCGAACATTGATCCGGGGGCGGTGCGGGCCGCGCTTATGCCGTTGGACGACGGCGGCGTGGACATCGCCACCCTGGCCTGCATTATCCGCTCGCCTGCGGAATTGAATGATCCCAATACGGTCAAGGCGGCGCTGTCGATTGCGCCCGGCGCCGTCACCGGACGCGCCCTTTATTTCAGCCGCTCGGTCATTCCTTACGGCGGCGGCCCCCATTACTGCCATATCGGCATCTACGCCTTCCGTCGCGAAGCGTTGATTCGTTTCGTCGGCCTTAAGCCGGGAGTGCTGGAGGGCTGCGAACGTCTGGAGCAGTTGCGGGCGCTGGAGAACGGCATGCGCATCGATGCCGCCCTCGTTGACACGCATCCTCTCGGCGTCGATACTCCCGCCGATCTGGAGCGCGCCCGCGAAGCGCTTGCGAAACAAGGCATTAAATAATGTCAGCCGCCGAAAATATCATCGCTTTCCAGGGCGCTTACGGCGCTTACTCGGACCTTGCGTGCCGCGTCGTCCACCCCGAAATGAAGACATTGCCGTGCCGCGCCTTTGACGACGCCTTCGCTGCCGTGCATGACGGCAAGGCGGCGCTGGCGATGATTCCCATCGACAACTCGGTGGCCGGGCGGGTCGCCGACATCCACCACCTGTTGCCGGGATCAAGGCTGCACATCATCGGCGAGCACTTCCAGAGGGTGAATCATCACTTGCTGGCCGTCAAAGGTTCGGCCGTCGGCGGCATTACCCACGTCCACAGCCATATCCACGCCCTCGGCCAATGCCGCAACCTGATCCGTGAGCTGGGCATCGAGCCGGTGGTCCACCTCGATACCGCCGGCGCGGCGGCGGAAGTGGCGGCCAAGGCCGACCCCACGCAAGCGGCAATTGCTTCCGAACTGGCCGGGCAACTGAACGGCCTGATATCGCTGAAGGCCGATATTGAGGACGCCGAACATAACACTACGCGCTTTCTGATCATGGCCGCCGAGCCGCTGATTCCCGATTCCGAAGCGGGACCGATCATCACCAGCTTTGTCTTCCGCGTGCGCAACGTGCC
The DNA here is from genome assembly GCA_001830425.1 of Rhodospirillales bacterium RIFCSPLOWO2_02_FULL_58_16. Classification (NCBI taxonomy): domain Bacteria; kingdom Pseudomonadati; phylum Pseudomonadota; class Alphaproteobacteria; order Rhodospirillales; species Rhodospirillales bacterium RIFCSPLOWO2_02_FULL_58_16. Next base: position 73,895 of record MIAA01000032.1, on the reverse strand, counting down.
GGCGGCTCTTTACAAGGCGCTGGGCGGCTTTGCCACCAACGTCGTCAACATGACCAAGCTGGAGAGCTATCTGGTCGGCGGCCATTTTAACGCCGCCCAGTTCTACGCCGATGTCGACGGCCATCCCGAGCATCGCAACGTGGCGCTGGCCCTTGAGGAGTTGGCGTTTTTCACCCACGAGGTGAACATTCTCGGCGTCTATCCGGCTCATCCTTTCCGTCTGGAGAGCGTCGGCTGATTATCGGATTCGCCGAAAATCAGTCGCAACCGTCGTTTCAGGCCTCCACCGGCGGGCGTTGAGACACTAGGAAAGTCACCGTTTCTTTGATCATTTCCATGTTTCGCTTGGTCGCCGTGTGATTGCTTGGTATTTTTTTCATGCTCTGGGCTTCGGGAGCGCCGCGTAAAGTCGGCGCTTCGCTTTTGTTGTGCGCAGGCGAGGCGGAGACGGAATTATTACAATGACAACGGCAAGACGCCTGTTTTTTTCCGCCGCCGCAATGGCGGCGCTGTCGTCGTGCGCGGTAATGGACGGGGGCGCGGAGTTCTTTGCCATAGGCTGCGTCGCCGATCACGGCGAACGCCTTGACGGCGTGGACTGGGCGACGGCGTGGCCCGTAAACTTGAGAATTCGCCAGAATATGTTCGAGCCGATGATCGTCACCCTGCTGGAAAACAGCCCCACCGTGTTGCGCATCACCAACGGCGATAACAGCCGGCACATCATCCGCTCCAGCGAGTTCTTCCGTTCCGTCGCCCTGGAAAGCGTCACTATCGGCGACAAGGTGGAAAAGGACAACTGCATCGATGCGATCACTTTGCCCGCTCGAACAACGGTAGAGGTGCGGCTGATGCCGGTGCAGGACGGCCGCTATGATTTTGAAGACTCCTCTCTTTTGATTTCGCGGGTTGCCGTCGCTTCCGCCGTCGGCGTTTTCGTCATCGAGCCGTACAAGTCTTATTACATCAAACCGCTTCCTCACACCCAGGCCGCGCCCTCCACGCTTGAACAGACCAGGGGAACTCCCGACGGGGACGCCAAACCGGCGCCGGAAGACGCCGGCCCGAGCCTGTTCGACGGCGAGGGCGCCAAACCGACGTCCAAGGATTCCGGCCCCGGCCTGTTCGACGGCGAGGGCGCCGAACCGACTCCCGAGGATGCCGGCCCCGGCCTGCCTGACGGCGACGGCGCCGAACCGGCGCCTGCCGAGCCGGTTGAAAGAACCTCCGCCGAGGACGAAAATGACGGCGTTATCGTCTTTGATAACCCCGAGGAGTTTAGATAAAAAAACCGGGGATAGCCTTGTTCAGCCGGACTGCTATAATGGAGGCGAGAGGCCGGCAACGGACAGGCTACTCGCCAATCCGGTCAGGTCCGGAAGGAAGCAGCCGTAACGAGGTTTTGCTTGGGTCGTTAGTCCGGTCTCTCACCTTCTTTTCCTGATTTGATCCGGTTGCCCGATGTCCGAAGCGCCCCTAACCCCTCCGCGAGAGTCCGGACAGTACCGGGTGCTGGCCCGCAAGTATCGCCCCGTCAACTTCGCGGAACTGATCGGCCAGCAGGCGATGGTGAGGACGCTGACCAACGCCATTTTATCGGGAAGGCTGGCTCACGCCTTCATCCTCACCGGCGTTCGCGGCGTCGGCAAGACGACAACGGCGCGGATCATCGCCCGGGCGCTGAATTGCGTCGGCCCCGACGGAACCGGCGGCCCGACCTCCGAGCCGTGCGGCCTTTGCGGCCATTGCCGCGACATCGCCGAGGACCGCCATCCCGACGTCATCGAGATGGACGCCGCCAGCCGCACCGGCGTTGACGACATCCGCGAATTGATCGAGGGAGTGCGCTACCGGCCCACTTCCGCCCACTACAAGGTTTACATCATCGACGAAGTGCACATGCTGTCCAAGAACGCCTTCAATGCGTTGCTGAAAACCCTGGAAGAGCCGCCGGAGCACGTCAAGTTCATCTTCGCCACCACCGAGATTCGCAAGGTGCCGGTAACCGTGCTCTCCCGCTGCCAGCGGTTTGATCTGCGCCGCGTCGACAGCGAAACCCTTGCCGCTCATTTCGCCGCTGTCGCTGAAAAGGAAGGGGCCAAAATTTCCGGGGGCGCTATCGCTCTTATCGCCCGGGCCGCCGACGGCAGCGTGCGCGACGGCCTCAGCCTGCTCGATCAGGCCATTGCCCACACCGGCGGCGAGGCCGACGAAAAGCAGGTGCGCGCCATGCTGGGTCTGGCTGATCGCAGTCAAACCTTCCTGATGATCGAGGCCGTGTTCAAGGGCGAAGTCGCCAAAGCGCTGGAACTTTTATCGCAGCAGTATACGGCCGGCGCCGACCCCGCCCAGGTGCTGGAAGACATGCTGGAATTGAGTCATTGGCTGACCCGCGTCAAGGTGACGCCGCAAGCCGCCGATGATCTCGCCATCCCCGAAATGGAGCGGGTGCGCGGCAAGGAAATGGCCTTGGGCCTGTCCATGGCGGCGCTGGCCCGGGCCTGGCAGATGCTGCTTAAGGGGTTGGCCGAGACGCGCAACGCGCCCAGTCCTCTGCAAGCGGCGGAAATGATTCTGGTCCGTCTCGCCTATAGTTCCGATCTGCCGACGCCGGAGGAGGCGATAAAGGCGTTAAAGAAAGGCGGAGACGCGCCTGCCGCGTCCGCTCCGGCTCCGGCTCCGGCTTCGTCTTCGAGCGGCGTCGCTGATCCGGTCTCCTTCGACGAGGTGGTGGCGCTTACCGAGAAAAAAGGCGAGATGATCCTTCACGCCAACCTGATCAGCAACGTGCATCTGGTCAGCTTCTGTCCCGGTCGCATCGAGTTCAGCCCGACCGAGCATGCGGACTCGAGTCTGGCGCACCGCCTTTGCGCTTTTCTCAACGACAACACGGCCCGCCGCTGGATGGTGTCGGTGTCCAATCAACCGGGCGACGCCACCATGCACCAGCAAGGCGAGGCTGCCGTCGCCAGAACCAAGGCCGACGCCGCCGAACATCCGCTGGTCAGAAAAATCATGCAAACCTTTCCCGGCGCCGTCATCAATCAGGTGCGCGAGATCGACGGCGGGGGAAATTAGCGGCTGACTTGATTGCGGCCGTTTTCCTTGGCCTTGTAGAGAGCCTTGTCGGCGGCTTTTATTACGGCGTCGGCAGTGTTCAGCGAAGCTCTCTTTTCGGCGACGCCGATGGAGATATTGACGCCGATCTCATTGACTCCGACTTTTCGGCGGCGCGGGGCTTCGGGCTTTTGCCTGGGCCTGTTCTTGTCGCGCAGGGTAAAGCGGCCGGCGGCGACGTTTTCCCTCAGTTTTTCCAGATGATCCCAGGCCTCGTCTACGGTCTTGCCGGGAAACAGCACGGTGAATTCCTCGCCGCCGTAACGGAACGAGCGGCCTCCGCCGGTGACCGCGCCCAGCTTGGAGGCCACCATCTGCAACACCTGATCGCCTACGTCATGACCATGCGTATCGTTAAACTTTTTGAAGTGGTCAACGTCCAGCATGGCGATGGCGTAGCGACCGTTCAGGTTCTTCATCGCCGCCGCCAGGGCGCGCCGCGCCGGCAGGCCGGTCAATTCGTCGATGAAGGCCATGCGGTAGGCGTCCTTGACCACCGCCAGCGCCGTCATCAGCGCCGCCACGGTGAGGAATACCGCCGTCGCCCCGCCCCTGCCGATCATGTGCAGGGCCAGGGCCGAAGCGATCATGGCGCCCAACGCGCCGCCGTCCAGGTTGCTCCGCGTTATCGCCAGCCGCCCCCCCAGGATCAGGGCGGCCACGGCGAAGGCAAATATGCCGGGCTGGGTGATATGAGTCCAGGCGTCGAAATCGGGATTAAGCAGACGGATGTGCAAAATATCCGCCGCCGTCTTTTGCGCCTCCGGGCCGGCTCCGTAAACAACCGTAACCGCTGCCGCCTGGATCAGGATTGCCGAGGCGCGGGTGAGGCCATGAATGGTTAATGCTCCGCGCTCGGCAAGCAGGGAGAAAACAACGATATTGACGGGCACGGCCACGCACAGCGCCGCGTAAATCACCTGACCGTCGGCGCCCGTTCCCGGCGTTCCCGGCGTCAGGGCGCTTAAAGTCCCATGCGCCAGCATCAACACCGCCAGCATGAACGCGGCGCGGCCCTGATTGAACCACAAGGCCATCAAGGCTCCGGGAACGGCGACCAGATAAGGGGCCAGAGGAATAACAGCCGTCGCCGTCGGCGCCCTGAATCCGCCGTGAGGCGTCGCCATCCACAGGCCGACGGCCAGCAATATCCCCGGCCCCAGAAACGCCGACGCCGTTTTTCCCCAATTCAGGTTCATGCCTGACGCTCAACCCATAAATTACAGTGAGAACATTAGGCCGCGCCAACCCTCAACATTCGGTTAATCAGGATATGCCTTGGGCAACGCCCATGACGCCTGTATAATGACGGCGTGGGAGTATCGCACCGTCCGCCGACAGGGAACCACAAGATGCCGCCGTTCAAGATCGCTCACACTATTGCCGAGGATTGGGCGCACGCCGCCAAGGAGTGCGCCGACGGCCTGGGCAAGGAGGTCGAAACCGCCAATCTCGGGTTCGTTTATATTACCGATGAACTGGCGGAGGATTTTTCCTCGATTCTTACCTATTTGCGCCAGAAGACCGGGATCGGGTGCTGGGTCGGCGGCTCCGCCATGGGCATTTGCGCCGGAAGCAAGGAATACTTCGAGCGTCCGGCGATGGTGGTGATGGCGGCGACCCTGCCCGAAGACAGCGTTTGCGTGTTCCCCTCTTTTTCTGAAAGCATTGACGAACTTTCCAACCATGCCAAGGATTGGATCGGGCGAATGTACCCCAAGTTCGGCATCATTCACGGCGACCCCAATAACGACAACATGGGCGACCTGATAAAACAGTTGGCCGAAGCCACTTCGGGGTTTCTCGTCGGCGGCATGACCTCGTCAAGGGCGGATTCATGTCATCAGGTGGCGGGCAGAGTCACCGGCGGCGGCGTCTCCGGAGCGCTGTTCTCGCCTGACGTGGAAGTGATTACCGGCCTCAGCCAGGGATGCGTTCCCGTCGCCGGCAGCCATATAATTTCCGACTGCCTTGACAATGTTCTTATCGGGCTTGACGGGCGGCGGGCGCTTGACGTTTTCAGGGAAGACGCCGCCGGCGTCATCGACGACGAGATGACCCATATTCCGGGGATTATTCATGCGGCGATTCTGATCGAGGGATCGGATACCGGCGACTACATGGTGCGCAACCTGATCGGCATTGATTCCGTGCGCGGCTGGCTGGCCATCGGCTGCAATGTCCATTCCGGCGAGCGCATCATGTTCGTGCGCCGCGATGAGAATACCGTCCGCGATGACATGCGCGTTATGCTGGAGAGGCTTAAGCGCCGCATCAGCGGCAAACCTAAGGGCGGCGTCTATTTCTCGTGCGTCGCTCGCGGCCCTTCCGCGTTCGGCGACGAAGGCGGCGAGACGGGAGTGATCCGCGAAGTGCTGGGCGATTTCCCCTTGGTCGGGTTCTTCGCCGGCGGCGAGATTTCCAACAGTCGTCTGTACTCGCATACCGGCGTGCTGGCGCTGTTTTTGTAAGATGCGCCTTTTTGTCGGCATCGCCCTGCCTCTTGAGGTAAGCCGCATGATCGCCGGTTTGAGCGTCGGCATTCCCGGTGCTCACCGGGTAAGCCCCGAAAACATGCACGTCACACTGCGCTTTATCGGCGAAGCGGATAATGTTCAGGCCGAATACATCGACATGAATCTGGCGGAGATAAAGTCGCCGGCTTTCGAGATAAGATTGAGCGGCGTTGATTATTTCGGATCGAACCGCAAGGTGCGATCACTGTGGGCCGGGGTGGAAAAAAACGAGATTCTTATCCGCCTCCACGAAAAAGTAGAATCCGCCGTCGTCCGCTCCGGTCAACAACCAGGGGGCCATAAGTTCAAGCCTCACGTTACCCTGGCCCGTTTCAAGGGCGGAGCGCCGAGCATTGCCGGCGCCTTTATCGCCGCCAACAACGGCTTCGCCGCCGGCCCGCTGCCGATTGACCGCTTCACCTTGTTTCAGAGTTGCTTGACCGACAACGGCGCCGTTTATTCGGCATTGGCCGAATATCCGTTAATCGGCTAGTTCGTGTAACGGGTGCAGCCGAACATATATTCGGTCGTCTCGTCGATATCGCCTTCCAGACTCAATTTGACGGCGGCATAGAGGTCTCGCGCCGAAACGATGCCGATAATTTTATCGCCGTCGAGAACCGGCAGGTGGCGATAGCCGTTCTTGTTCATTATTTCTAATGCGTCCAAAGCGGTGTCATCCGGCGATATGGAAATGATTCCCGTCGTCATAAAATCCTTGATGCGGGTATTTTTCGGGTCAAGGCCCCTGGAAATAATCCGCTGCGTTAAATCCCGTTCGGTGACGATGCCGGCCAGTTTTCCGCCGTTGGTGACGATAATTGCTGAAATGTTGTTCTCGGTCATTGTTCTCGCCGCCTGCAAGGCAGTGTCGTCCGGCGAAAGAGATTGTACGTTTTGATTCCTGACGACGTCGGGAATGATGTGCTGCAACATTCGTGGATTCCATATAATGAGGTTTAGGCATGAGTAAGGAATCGCTCGGCAATTAGCCAGAGGCATTGCGGAAGCACTGTTATGCAGTCTACGCATGGCTACTATCGGCGCGTTCCTGCGCGGTAGCAACCTACTACTTCTTGGGCCGGTGGGAGTGTCGGCAGTCGGGGTGATAAAGGCGGCTGTCGTCAAATCCGGACGCCTCCAGGGCGCGGCCGACCATGATCAGGGCGGTGCGGGTAATGCCCGCCGCCTTCGCCTTGGAGCGGATATCGGCGAGGGTTCCGCGAATGATCTTTTCATCGGGCCAACTCGCCCGGTAGACCACCGCCGCCGGGCAGTCTCCGCCGTAGATCGGGGATAACTCATCCGTCACCTTGGCCAGATTGGCCGCCGACAGGTGAATGACCAGGGTAGCGCCGCTTCGGCCCAGAGTCGCCAAATCCTCGCCCTCGGGCATGGCCGAGCTTTTGACGGCGGTGCGGGTAAGAACCACGGTCTGGGAAACGCCGGGCGCCGTCAGTTCGCGCTTCAGGGCGGCGGCGGCGGCGCAATAGGCGGGGACCCCCGGCGTTATGTCGTAGGCAATGGCCAGTTCATCCAGCCTTCGCATTTGTTCGGCAACGGCGCCGTACAAAGAAGGATCGCCCGAATGAACGCGGGCCACGTCCAGGCCCTTGTCTTCGGCGGCGGCCATCTCGGCGATGATCTGATCCAGATTAAGCGGCGCGGTATCAATGACGCGGGCCGTGGCGGCGGCCTCGGCAATCACCGCGTGCGGCACCAATGAGCCGGTGTAGAGCACCACCGGGCAACGCCGGATAAACTCCAGTCCGCGAACGGTAATCAAATCCGGCGCTCCCGGCCCGGCGCCGATAAAGTGAACGGTCATGGATTTTGTCCCGAAGTCATAAAATTCCCAAACGACGGCTATAGCGAAAATAGTTCAAATGGAGTAAATATCGGCGGCGCGCCATATCATTTGAGGCCGCCTTGTTGGGAAAGCATATGTCCGGACGCACCCTCGGCGCTTTAGCGTTGATTTCATTCGTCGCGGCGGTTTTTTTTGCGCCTACGTCCTGGAGGCCTTCCTTTTTTGGGGATTCGTCTTCAACGTCGGGCAAGAGCGCTAAAAAAGCCGAGCCTCCGGCGCCGGTCAGAATCGCCATAGCGGTTGAGCGCACGGTGCCAATCTATCTGGACGGCGTGGGAACCGTCAAGGCGCGGTCAACCGTAGCCATAAAATCAAGAATCGAAGGCCAGTTGTTTGAGGCTTTGGTCGAGGAGGGGCAGACCGTTCACAAGGGCGATGAACTTTTCCGCCTTGATCCGCGCCCTCTCAAGGCCCGACTGAAAGAGGTCGAGGCCATTCTGGCCCGCGACCGCGCCACCCACGCCAAAGCCGTCGCCGACGTGGCCCGATTGACCGGCCTGTCGGCCAAAGGTTATTCGCCGAAAGTTCTGCTGGAAGACACCTTGACTCTCGTTGACACCTCCGCAGCCACCATTCGGGCGACCGAAGCGGTGGTCGAATTGGCCAAGCTCAACCTTGATTACGCGACTATCCGTTCCCCCATTGACGGGCGCGTCGGCAGCATTCTGATCACCCCCGGCAACATCGTGGCGCCGAATGATGTTCAGCCGTTGCTGGTGATTACCGAAATCAAGCCTGTTTATGTGTCTTTCAGCGTGCCGGAACAATTTGTCGATGAATTGCGCCGGCGCATGGCCGCAGATCAGTTGACGGTGGATGTCTCGACGCAGGCAAGCACGATGACGGCCACGAGCGGCAAGCTGTTTTTCGTCAATAACGAAGTTGATGCTTCGACGGGAACCGTCCAGCTCCTGGCGACATTCGATAACGAAGACGAACGGCTGACGCCGGGCCAATTCGCACGGGCGCGAATCCTGATGTCGACTCTCGAAAACGCCGTGCTGACGCCGTCCCGCGCCGTTCAGATCAATCAAAAGGGACACTTTATATGGGTCGTTAAGGCCGATAATTCGGTTGAATTGCGCGCCGTCACGCCCGGCGTCAATGACGGCGATGATACGGTAATCGCCTCGGGCGTCAAGGCCGGAGAGACGGTCGTAACCGACGGCCAGCTAAGGCTTGTTCCCGATATATTGGTTGATCCCCAAAAGATGGCGCCATGAACGTCCCTGAGATATGCATACAAAGACCGGTAATGACGACGCTGCTTATGGCGGCGATCATCCTGTTCGGAATCATCTCTTATCGATTCCTGCCCATCGCCGAATTGCCTAACGTCGATTTTCCGGTCATTGAAGTTTCCGCCGGTTTGCCGGGGGCGAGTCCCGAAACAATGGCGGCGTCGGTGGCCATGCCGCTGGAAAATCAATTCTCGCAGGTCGCCGGCATTCGCAAGATGACATCGATCAGCGGCCTCGGCACGACGCGGATAACGCTGGAGTTTGATCTGGACCGGGATATCGACGCGGCGGCGCTGGATACCCAGACCGCCATATCGGCGGCGCAGCGCAGCCTGCCCGACGACATGCCGGACGCGCCGTCATTGAGCAAAAGAAATCCGGCTAATTCCGCTATTTTCTATTTGCGGCTCAGCTCGCCGTTCCTGCCGATCTCGACGATTAACGATTACGCGGAAACGGTTTTGCAGCAGCAGGTATCAACCATAGACGGCGTCGCCCAGGTGCAGTTTTGGGGACGGCAGCGCTACGCCGTTCGCATTCAGATCGATCCCGGCGCTCTGGTGACGCGCAACCTCAGTCTGACGGACGTGGAAAAGGCGGTAAGGGCCGGCAACAGCAACATGCCGACCGGCGTGATTGAAGGCGCGAGTCAGGAGGCGTCAATCAAGACGACCGGCAAGCTGAACGGCGCGGCGGATTACAATAATCTGATCGTCACCTATCACGGCGGCGCCCCGGTGCGGATCAAGGACATCGGGAAGGCGATCGATGATGTCGAAGAACGCAAGTCCACGACCTATTTCGGCAACGAGCAGGGCATGTTGATGGCTGTCTACCGGCAGCCGGGATCGAACACCGTCAAGATCGTTGACGAAATCAAGGCGGCTATGCCCCAGCTCCGGCTGCAAATTCCGGCGGCGATCAAGCTGGAGGTCATGTATGACCGTTCCATCGGGATCAGAAATTCGATCAAGGATGTGGAATTTACCCTCATGCTTGCGGCCGGTCTTGTCGTGATGGTGATATCCCTGTTTCTGCGCAATCTGACGGCGACGATGATTGCCTCGGTCGCCTTGCCGATCTCGGTGATCGGCGCCTTCAGCGTCATGTACCTTCTCGGGTTCAGTTTGAATAATCTTTCGTTGATGGCGCTGACGCTGGCGGTCGGGTTCGTCGTCGATGACGCCATCGTCATGCTCGAAAATATCGTCCGCCATCGGGAAAAGGGATTGTCCGGAGTCCAGGCGGCGCTGGTCGGCTCGCGTGAGGTCGGGTTTACGATCCTGTCGATGACGGTTTCGCTGGTCGCCGCCTTTATCCCGATCATTTTCATGGGGGGGATGCTCGGACGGCTGCTGAACGAATTCGCCTTGACCATTGTCACCGCCGTTCTGGTTTCAGGAGTGGTGTCTTTGACCTTGACGCCGATGATGTGTTCTCGTTTTCTCCACGGCGACAGGCATGCCGTTCACGGACGATTGTTCCACTGGAGCGAAGCGGCCTTCGGCGCCATGCTGAATGGTTATGCGACGGTCCTTCGCTGGTGTTTGAGGCATCGCTTCATGGTGTTTCTGTCCTTTATCGCGACCATTCTCCTCTCGGTTTACCTCTATACGGTGATTCAAAAAGACTTCCTTCCGGCGGAGGACAGCGGTCGCCTGATGGTGCGCACCGAGGCGGGCGATGACGCCTCCTTTGACGCGCTGGTCGCATACCAGCGACAGGTGGCGGCTTTGGCGACGAAAAACCCCAACGTCGCCACGGTGATGGAGCGCGCCGGATCGTCGGGGGTTTCCAGCGCCAACAATCAGGGATTTTTGTTTTTACTTCTCAAGTCCCGCAATCAGCGTCCGGAAAAAGACATCAACAAAATCGTTCAGAAACTTCGGAAAGACCTGAACACGGTTCCCGGAATACGCGCCTTCGTCGTGAACCCTCCGTCGATCCAGGTCGGGGGTCGGGTGAGCAACGCCGCGTATCAATACACGTTGCAGGATCTGGACCTGGGAAATCTGTACGAGTGGTCCGCCGTTTTAGAGTCGGAATTGCGCAGCCTGCCGGGATTTCAGGACGTTACCAGCGATCTGAGGGTCAAGAGTCCGTCGGTGCTGGTAAAGATTGATCGCGACCGGGCGGCGGCTCTCGGCGTTGACGCGCAACGCATTGAAGCCGTTCTCTCTGCGGCTTTCGGCTCGCGCAAGATATCGACGATTTATACTTTATCCAATCAATTCGCGGTCGTTCTTGAAATCAGTCCCGAGTATCAACACGACGCCGGCGGATTATCAAGGCTCTACGTCACCGCCAATAACGGCAAACAGATCAGGCTTGATGTTGTGACGACGGTAACCAGGCAAGTGGCGCCGTTGACGATCAATCACCAGGGCCAGCTTCCGGCGGTGACGCTGTCGTTCAATCTCGCCCCCGAAGTTTCGTTAGGAACGGCGATTGACCAAATCCGCGATCTTGAGCGGCGCATTCAGTTTCCGGCGTCGATTTCCACGCGCTTCGGCGGCACGGCGGCGGCCTTTGAATCCTCCCTCAAAAACATGGGAATGCTGCTGTTTCTGGCGGTCGTTGTGGTGTATCTCGTGCTCGGCATTCTCTACGAGAGCTTCCTTCATCCCCTGACCATTCTTTCCGGTCTGCCCGCCGCCGGGCTTGGCGCCTTGCTGGCGCTGCTGATCTTCGGCATGCCTTTGACGCTCTATTCCTTCGTCGGCGTCGTGATGCTGATCGGCATTGTCAAAAAGAATGCGATTATGATGATCGACTTCGCCTTGCAGGGGCAACGCGCCGGGGGCAAAGACCCGGAAACGGCGATTTATGAAGCCTGTTTATTGCGCTTCAGACCGATCATGATGACCACTTTTGCCGCGCTTGCCGGAGCGCTGCCGATTGCGTTCGGTTTCGGTTCGGGAGCGGAAGCCCGCTCGCCGCTCGGCATTACCGTTGTCGGCGGCCTAATCGTGTCGCAGGTCATCACGCTTTTTCTTACGCCGGTTATCTATCTTTACCTCGATAAATTACAGCGGCTTTTATCCGGCAACGCCGTCGAGATCGAACAGCCGGCGCCCGCGCCGGCCGGGGAGTAAAACCAGCGGCCATTGACGATGACTCGAAACAACCCTCTCTGTCATGCACGGGCTTGACCCGTGCATCCACGTCTTCCGGGTACGAAAACGGCGAGAAAAAAAGACGTGGATGGCCGGATCAAGTCCGGCCAAGACGATTTGGCGTATGCGTGACGTCAATGGTCAATATCAATGACCATTGGTATAAAATATGCCTCAGGCGGAGACCGGTTCGGTCTTGGGCGCGATCTCTTGTTTAGGCTCCGCCTTGGCGGCGACCGGTTGACAGTCCGGAGCGGGGGGATTTGCCGTCTGGTCACTTGCCTGACCGTGAGGGGGTTTGTCGGAGCCTCCCCTGTTTTCACGTCCGGCGCGGCCCTGGTCACGATCCCGACCTTGGCCCTGCTGACCTTGTTGGCTCTGCTGATTTTGTTGGCCTTGCTGGCCTTGGCCGCTTTGTCCTTCGGCTTCGTTATTGGCGTTAACGATACGATAGTAATGATCGGCGTACTGGAAGTAGTTTTCCGAAGCCACCCGATCTCCGGACGAATAAGCGTCGCGGCCCAGAGCCAAATACTTGTCAAGGAGCTGTTGAGCCGTGCCGCGTATCTTGTTGTCGGAGCCTGTGCTTTCAAAGCTCTGGTTCTTGGACGAGGGGTTCCGCTTGCCGTTACCGCGAGGGCGGCCCCGATTGGGATTGGGATTGTGTTTCATGGCGCCTGTGTTGTTTGTTTACATAATTTTTTGATTTACGCACATACCAAACCGCAACCGCAGTCAGTGCGAACAATCTTGATAGCCTTGCGTGACAACTGCTTTAGAGGAAAAGGGCGCACAACGGCGCCGCTCGGCGCATGCCCTCACAGCCTAATCAGGCCACCCTCTAGGTAAAAACTAACCGGGAACCGTTTGTTTTCCAACTCTTTTTTTAATTTAATTTTCTTATTCGCCGGAGGCCGTGACGCATCGTTCAATTCCCGACAGGTCTTTTATGAAGTCAACGGGCCGTAATCCGTGTTTTTCGAGGAGGTCGGCCACCGCCGGAAACTGTCCTTTGCCGGCCTCGATGAAAACCCGTCCTGAGGATTTAAGCAATCGCGGCAACCATGGAATGACGGCGCGATAACAGTCCAGTCCGTCGGCTCCCCCCGAGAGGGCGAGGCGAGGCTCGAACAAGGAAACTTCAGGCGCCAGTCCGGCAATATCGCCTTCGGGAATATACGGCGGGTTTATGACGATCATGTCAAAAGATTCCCTCAGGCCGTCTCCCCAATTTCCTTTTGCGAACCGCGCCCGATCATCCAGCCCCAGGGCGCGGGCGTTTTCAGCAGCGACCTTGAGGGCGGCGGCGCTGATGTCCACGCCCAGACCGCGCGCGTTCTTTAATTCGTAAAGCAGGGATAACAGCAGACAGCCGCTCCCGGTTCCAAGATCGAGAATATCGGCAACGTCATTGCGTTCGCTCGCCCACGCCAGCGCCGCCTCGATTATGGTTTCCGAATCGGGGCGGGGAATGAGGGTGTCTTCGGTTACGCGAAAGGACAGGCTCCAGAATTCACGATTTCCCAGTATTAGGGCCAGCGGCTCACGGCGGACGCGCCGTTCCACTATGGCTTTCAGACGATCTTTCTCGCCGGCGCTGATGTCGGCGGCGGGCCGTCCCAGCACTACCGTCCCGTCAACGCCGAGCGCATTGCCTATCATTACCCGAGCCTCCAGCCTCGCTTCGGCAATGCCGGCAAGTTTAAGGCGTCGGCAGGCCTCCTCAAAAGCCTCGCCTGCGTTGGTCACGACAATTGCGCCAGACGGCCGGCCTGATCATCGGCGGCCAGGGCGTCGATCAAGTCATCCAGATCGCCGTTCATGATCTGAGGGAGCTTGTGGAGGGTCAGGTTGATGCGATGATCGGTCACCCGCCCTTGAGGAAAATTGTAGGTGCGAATGCGCTCGGAACGGTCGCCTGATCCTATCTGGTTCTTGCGCGCATCGGCCCGCTCGGCGGCCAGTTTCGAGCGCTCCATCTCATAAAGGCGCGCCCGCAGGACTTTCAGGCCTTTCGCCTTGTTTTTGTGCTGGGACTTTTCATCCTGGCAGGTGACGACGAGACCGCTGGGCAGATGGGTAATGCGCACGGCGCTGTCGGTGGTGTTGACCGATTGTCCGCCGGGTCCGCTGGAGCGGTAGACATCTATGCGCAAATCCTGGGTAGCGATCTGAATATCCACCTCCTCGGCCTCGGGCAGCACCGCCACCGTCGCCGCCGAGGTATGGATGCGCCCGCCGGATTCGGTGGTCGGCACCCGCTGCACCCGATGGACGCCGGACTCGAACTTCAGACGCTCAAACACATTGCGGCCGGAAACCGAAACAATGGCCTCTTTATAACCGCCGATGCCGGTATCGTTCAGAGCCATCAATTCAAACTTCCATTTCCGCGCCTCGGCGTAGTGCTGGTACATGCGGAAAAGATCGGCGGCGAACAGGGCCGCCTCCTCGCCGCCGGTGCCGGCGCGTATTTCCAGGATGGCATTTCTTTCATCGGCCTCATCCTTGGGCAACAACAAAAATTTTATCTTGTGCTCCAGGTCGGGAATTTGGTTCTTGATCGCGAAGAATTCCTCCTCCGCCAGAGACTGCATCTCACGGTCGCCGTCAGGATCGGCGATCAGCGCCGCCAGGTCCTTCATTTCGTTCTCGGCCTTGCGCAGTCGGCGTATCGCTTCGACCATCGGCGCCAGATCAGCGTATTCCTTGGACAGCCGCGCATAATCATGAACTTTGGCTGATCCCTGGTTAGCCATAATGTGGGCCAACTCTTCATGTCTGGCGACGACGCGGTTCAAGTTTTCTTCCAGATTCAACATGGCGGCTCATTATCATGAAGATTGAACAGGCGCCGAAGCGTACTCTCGACGGCTTCCCACCCGTCGGCTTTTTCATCGGTCATCGTAGCTATTTCGCGCATCGCTTTTGAGGGATCATGGAGAAGCCGGTTAATCAACAGATGAGTCGCCTTTTCAGCATCGCCACCGGCGTCGGCCAAGGCGCCGTCGCGTACTTTTTCAAAATGCGCACGAAGCAGACACACGGCCGGCGCCGCCGTGCGCTCGGCCCTTCCCCGCATAAAAAGAGCGACCTCGGCATTGATAATGTTCATCGCCTTGCTGACCTCGGACTCCCGTGAAGCGCGGCCTTCCATCGCCACCCTTTCCAGGTCGCTGAGATCATAAAGAAAGACTTCTTCGATACGGTTCACCGCCGGGTCCACATCGCCGGGAACGCCGGTATCGACCATGAACATCGGCTTGAAGCGCCGCTTGCGCAGACTCGCCTCGATCAGGTCGGCGTTCAGCACATGATTGCGCCCGCCCACGGAGGTCAGGATGATGTCGGCTTTTACCAGCTCCTCCGGGAGATTCTCAAAGGGAGCAAGATGGCAATCCAGGGTCCGGGCCACGGCCTCGCCACGGGAGGCGACGGGGTGTGTCGCCGTCAGATGGACCAAGCCGGCGGAAATCAGAGCGCCGGCCACCAGTTCTCCCATGTCGCCGCTGCCGATCAGCAGACCCGAGCAACGGGATAAATCGCCGTGGACATCGCCGGCGAGCTGCGCCGCCACGGCGGCCATGGAAACGGGCCGCTGGCCGATGGCGGTTTCGCTGCGCACCTGCTTGGCGACGGCGAACGCCGCCTGAAGAAGCGATTCCAGTTCGCTGCCGCTCATGTCGGCGTCCCGCGCCATCCGGTGACCGGCCTTGACCTGTCCCAGAACCTGAGGCTCGCCGATCATAAGGCTGTCCAAGGACGAGGTGACGGTAAAGACATGACGCACGGCGTCCTCACCCCGGAGAATATATATCTGATCGTTGATGTCGCCGGGCTTCAGTTGCGCGTGTTCGGCCATGACCCGAATGATGCTCTTTTCCTGACCGTCATCGACGGCGGCAATCGCCTGCACCTCGACGCGGTCACATGTGGAAAGAATCATGGCCTGTTCTATGCCGGCCTGACGCAATCGCTCAAGAAAAGCCGGCGCCGCCGAATCTTCGACGAAAAGACGATCACGCAGCATCATCGAACTGGAACGATGGTTGGCGCCGACGATCAACGGTCGTCCGTTCGAGGAGGAAAAAAAGGGGGGGGATTCTCGGGACATCGCTAATTATAGCGGGTAAGGTGGTCCGGCAGTGACGGCAAAAGCACTTCCACCTGTTCGCCCGTTTTCATGTTGCGCACGGTCGCCGCGTTGCGGGACAATTCGTCCTCGCCCAGGATAACGGCGGCGCATGCGTTGACCTTGTTGGCGCGTTTCATCCGCTTTTCCATGTTGCCGGAATATCCCAGGTCGATGGTCAGCCCGGCCTGACGCAATTGCTGGGTAAGGGCGAGAGCCTGTCCGGTCTGGCCGTCGCCGATCGGCACGACAGCGATGGGACGTCGCGGTTCCGCCATTTCGCCGATCAGCATGGTCAGGCGTTCCACGCCGGCGGCCCAGCCGGTCCCCGGAGTCGCCGGCCCTCCCATCTGTTTGATCAACCCGTCATACCGTCCGCCGGCGAGGACGGCCCCTTGGGCGCCCAGTTCCCCGGTGGTGAATTCAAAAGCCGCATGGCAGTAATAATCAAGGCCGCGCACCAGATGCGGGTTGACGGCGTAGGCGACGCCGGCGGCATCCAGCCCTTTGCGCAATTCATCAAACATAAGTCTTGATTCAAGGTTCAGGCTGCCGGCGATGAGCGGGGCCTCGGCAATGACGGCGCGGTCGCCCCGGTCTTTGGAATCCAGGATGCGAAGCGGATTGCGCTCCAGGCGTTCGAGGCTTTCCTTGGACAATTCCCCCTTGCGGCCCTTCAGATATTCAACCAGCTTGTCCCGGTAGGCGGCGCGGCTTTCGCCGTCGCCGAGCGTGTTCAACTCCAGCGTCGTCTTGTCGGCGACGCCCAGCGCTTTAAGGAAGTGAGCGCCGAGGGCAATGACCTCGATATCGGCCAATACCTGGGAAACGCCCAGCAGTTCAACGCCGACCTGATGGAACTGACGAAGACGGCCCTTCTGGGGGCGCTCGTAGCGGAACATCGGCCCCCGATAAAACAGCTTGAGCGGCAATTGCTGCGCCAGCCCGTTTGAGATCAGGGCGCGGGCTACTCCGGCGGTATTTTCGGGACGCAAAGTGATTGAGTCGCCGCCCCGGTCATTAAACGTATACATCTCCTTGGTAACGATATCCGAGGTATCGCCGAGGGTGCGGGCAAAAACCTCGGTAGACTCAAAGATAGGCGTAGAGATTTCCTTGAACCCGTAGCGCGAAGCGATTTCATGGGCGATATTCTCGACCAGCCGATACTTCGGGCTTTCCTCGGGAAGGATATCATGGGCGCCGCGAACGGGCTTGAGGGAAGACATGGCCTAGTTCGCCGCCTTTATCTCACAAGCCCGGCGCTCGACCAGATCGACGATATGATCGATAAGCTCCTCACTGCCGATCTTGTGGTCGGTGGAACCGTCAACGTAAACCATGTGCAGGCCGCCGCCGCCGCCGGTGATGCCGAAGTCGGTTTCACTCGCTTCGCCGGGACCGTTGACCACGCAGCCGATGATGGAGAGCGACATCGGAACCTCAATATGGGAAAGGCGCTCCTCGACGGCGGACACCGTTCCTATAACGTCGAATCCCTGGCGGGCGCATGTCGGACAGGCGATCACCCGCACTCCGCGATGACGCAGGTCCAGGCCTTTCAGAATATCAAACCCGACCTTGACCTCCTCCACCGGATCGGCGGAAAGGGAGACGCGGATGGTGTCGCCGATTCCCAGCCAAAGAAGCGCCCCGAGGCCGATAGAGGAAATGACGGTTCCCGCCCTCAGCCCCCCGGCCTCGGTAATGCCCAGGTGCAGCGGATAGTCACAGGCCTCGGCCAAGGCGCGGTAAGCGGCGACGGCGAGAAATACATTGGAGGCCTTGACGCTGATCTTGAAATTGAAAAAATCGTTGTCCTCAAGGATGCGGGCGTGATTCAACGCGCTTTCAACCATCGCTTCCGGGCAAGGCTCACCGTATTTTTCAAGCAGCTCGCTCTCCAGACTGCCGGCATTAACGCCGATGCGCATGGAACATCCGTGATCCTTGGCCGCCCGGACCACCTCGCGCACCCGCTCGTTTGATCCGATATTGCCCGGATTGATGCGCAGACACGCCGCTCCGGCCTCGGCGGCCTCGATAGCGCGACGGTGATGAAAATGGATATCGGCGATGATGGGAACCTTAACCAGGCGGATTATTTCCTTCAGGGCGGCGGTCGATTCCTTGTCGGGGCAGGAAACCCTGACGATATCGGCGCCGACAGCCTCCAAAGCCCGCACCTGGGCAATGGTGGCTCGCGCATCGGCGGTCAATGTATTGGTCATCGACTGTACGCTGATGGGCGCGTCGCCGCCGACGGGAACACTGCCGACATAAATCTTGCGGCTTTGACGGCGCTGAATATCTTTGTATGGCCGGGCGCTCATGTATGGCTCTTAATGTTGTTCAAGAATTATAATGGGAGGGCGCAGGCTTGGAGCACTATTCGGCAACAGCCTTGCCCTCGCGCAACCGGTCAACATCCAGAGCCACATTACGGAGGACCGCGCCCGCCGCCCCAAGGGACGGCGCGGGCTTGCCGTCGATCAATATTTCCAAAGCGCCGGCGTCGCCGGCCAGCAGCCTCAGTCCCGGACGGTCAGGAACGCGGTAGCTGTCGCCGCTTTTAAGCAGCCGGGTAAGCAGCAACTGCTTGGAATTGTCGTCGCGGACCTGAATCCAACTGCTTTTTTTGGCGCGTAACAAAATCCGCGAGTCACCTTCTTTGGCGCCGTAAATTTTTTCCTCGATGGCCGGAGAGGCCTTGCCGGGAAGAGCCGCCAACTGCGGCTCGGTTACGGCATTTTCCATCTTTGCCTGGGGGGCGTCTTCCGACGGCGCCGGAGCCGGAGCATCGGGCGTCGTGTTGCCGGCGGCATCGGCAATGGGCTTTTCCGTTGCCGGAGCTTCCGTTGCCGGCAGGGCGGGCGGGGCGGCGGTTTGGTTCGATTCCGGCGCCGGCTGAGTTGCCGGGTCCGCCGACGGCGTTACTTCACTCGCCGCGCTTCCGGATGTAACCACGGTATCGGACGCATAGGCCGTTCCCTGGGGATAAGAAGTAAGGGACGACGAATCCGTCGCCTTCGGATCATCTTCTTCCGGCGTCAGCGGGTTGAGATGACCGGGAATGGGCGAAATCAACTCGGCAAAAAAGCCGTCTTTGGATGAATTGACGTACCATCCGCCATAGGCCAATACCGCTACCAGCACCGCCATGAACAAGATAGCGCCGCCGGGAATATCGCTTTCCGGCAAAGGTATGGGGAAAAACAGATCGTTCTTGCGTTTTGCGCCCTTGCTCTCGGCCTCGGCCTTGAAGCGACGAACCACCTCTTCGCTGTCAAGGCCCAGGTGATCGGCGTAGGTGCGGATGAACCCGATGGCATAGGTGATTCCGGGAAGGTCCTGGAACCGTTCTTCCTCGATAGCCTCAAGATAAAGGTAACGAATGCGCAGTATATGCGCTATGTCGTGCAGATTCTTGCCGCACCTCAACCGCGAAGCCTGGAGCAAGGCGCCGACGCCGTGCCTGTTGGATTGTGCGGCCTCGTATTCCTTATTCAAGGGAGGCTGGTTTTTGCTGAACACCGATCAAGTTTTCCACTGCCGTCATTATTATGAAAAAAACACCGATATCTTGAACAATTATTGAGAAATATCAAGACTGAAACATATAAAACTTAAATTATCACTACAAAATGCTAAATCTTGCAGAACCCCTGAGGCGGAACGTCGAGGGCGCAGTTGAATTTACTGGATAAATTCTGGAAGGCGATCAGGGCGCTCAGCTCCACCGCTCCGTCGTCGCCGAAACATTGCCTGACGCGGGCGAACAGGGCGTCGTCCACCTCTCGGTCTGAGTAGGTAACGGCTTCGGCGTACTCCAGGGCGATGCGCTCAATCTCGTCAAACAGCAGGCTTTCGCGCCAGTTATCCAGGGCTTCCACCTTGTCCATGGACGCGCCGCGATCAATCAAGGTCTTTGTGTTGATATCGACGCAGAAGGGGCAGTGGTTGATCTGGGACACTCTGACCGTCACCAGTGAACGCAAGACTTTATCCAGCGGCGAGCCGTTGCGGTTCAGCGCCCCGTACAGCAGGGCGACGGCGGCGAACACCGGCGGCGAGCGCCCCCACAACAGGCCGGGGTCCAGCACCTTGCCGTAGGTGAGCCTTTGTTTCCAGAAGAACAATCTGATGAACCAGGGGTAGGCATTTATGGGCTTGGCTTGGATGCGCATCTTTGAATCTCCCGGCGTTTTAAGGGAACGCAACAAAGTTATACCATCGGCTTTAATCATTGACCATTGGCAGCCCCGGCACTTTCCCCTCCTTACGAAGGAGGGGTTAAGGGGAGGTTACTCTTACCCCCTCCTGACCTCCCCCTTGAAGCAAGGGGGAGGATTTTTTAGAGTCATTCTTTATGGCCATCGGCATTACAATATTCCGCTCTTTTGGTATAACGCTGCTTATGGCTGACGGAAACGACCTTTTGGTATGGGCTTTGATCGACGACCGCGCCGGCAATAAAAGCCAGTGCCTGGGCGTCGCCGAGGCGCTGGGGCGACGCTTCGAAATCCGTAACCTGGAGTACACGCCCGTTGCGGCGCTGCCCAACTTCGTCATCGGCGCCTCATTCGGCGGACTTAGCGCCCGCAGCCGCGCCAATCTGACGCCGCCGTGGCCGGATGTGGTGATTTCGGCGGGACGGCGCTCCGCGCCGATAGCCCGCAACATCAAGAAACTTAACGGCGCCGAAACCTTTCTGGCGCAAATCATGTATCCGGGAGACAGCGGCGCCGATGAGTTTGATCTGATCGCCGTTCCCGGCCACGATAACCTGTCTCCGCGTCCCAACCTGATGACCATCACCGGCGCGCCCCACCGCATCACCACGGCATCGCTCGCCGAGGCGGCCGAAGAGTGGAAAGAGCGCTTCCAGGCCCTGCCCCGCCCATGGATCGCCCTGATCGTCGGCGGCTCCACCAAGCGCCGCACATTCACCAATTCCATGGCCCGCGAATTGGGGCGCGCCGCCTGTGATATGGCGGCCAAGGCCGGCGGTTCGCTGCTGGTCTCG
>MIAA01000032.1:0-52838 GCA_001830425.1 Rhodospirillales bacterium RIFCSPLOWO2_02_FULL_58_16 | reverse complement strand
TGTCTATCGGTGGGGCGATGAAGGCAAGAATCCCTATGTCGGCTACTTGGCCACCGCCGACGCCGTCATCGTCACCGGCGACTCGGTCTCCATGTGCAGCGAAGCCTGCGCCGCCCCGGTCCCCGTCTACCTCTACGCGCCCGCAGCGCTGATAACCGGCAAGCACGCCCGACTCCATCAGGCCTTGTTTAACGGCGGCTATGCCCGCCCGCTGGGCGATGCCCTGGAAGACTGGACCCATCCTCCTCTTAACCCGGCGGATGAAGTGGCGGCGGAAATCCGCAGGCGGCTGGGCCGGTAGCGCCGTCGCGTCAACTGTCCTTGTTATCGCCGTTGTCGGAGGATTCCTCGAACCTTTTATTGATCCGTTTATGCTTCTTGCGCTTGCCGTGAGCGTGGGTAACAAAATACCAGCCGCCACCGCCGACGCCGCCGGCAAGAACAACGCCGATTATGATCCAAAGCGCGAGTCCGAAACCGGAGCCTGATGTTTCAGACGGCGCTTCGGGCTTGCCTTCTTCCTTCTTGTCCCCCCCTTCCTTTTTTTTCATTTCTGCGGCCAGATCGGGAACCTGAAAGGGATTTTGCGGCGCTTGTTCCGCCGATTGCGTCTGCTGCGGCTGCTGCGGCGGCGTCGGATCGTTGAAATTGGCGAAGCCGAAGCAAATCCTTGATATCATGCTTTCATCGGCCAGCTTCAGCGACGGAAAGGATTTGGCCGGAACGTTGTCGGCGCCGCCGAAATAATTCATCACCAGGTCTTCCTTGCCCTGGGCCTTGAGTCTGAATCCTATGTCGTCAATCACCCCGTCGTTATCAATGTCAACGGTATGGACCTTGAACAGCCAGTAGCCGACGCCATTGATGATATGGCTCCCTTCCTTCCAAAAGTCCTCCAGTTCCTTGTCGCAGGGCGGGGGCTTGGGTTTGGATTTGAGCGGGGCGGGAACGGCGGCGGAAGATGATTTGGCGGTCGGGGCAAGTTTTACCGGCGCCTTGCCGGCCTCATGCGCCCCGCCTTCCGACGGCGGCATTTCATCCACCGTCTTGACCGGGATGTCGGCAAGACGGCGGCCCCGCCAAACCTCTATCGGCTCCTTGCAGGTTCCTTCCGAAGACTCCACATAAGCGATCCCCCATGATTTATCATAGGTGACCTTGGGTTTTTCCCCTTTTTTCAAGGTTTTTCCCAGCAGAGCGTTGCACTCAATTTCGGCGGCAACGGCGGAAATAAACCGGTCGCCGAAAACAAGCGATATAACAGTCAAAATAATAAAGGAGAGGAAACGAAACAACATTGAATCCGCTGGAATGATCACATTTGAAAAGGAAAAATCAACGTAACCGTATACTATAATTTACCTGTATAGTCCAGACCCGTTCAATTCCCGGAACTTTCGTCACGATACTTTGTCAAATCTAAGCCTTCAATTTATAGCCGGTTGCGAACATCCGACGGCACAGTATCCACAGGCCGAGATTGACGCCGCACATAACGGTTATCCCGACCGTCAGCGAGGCGTCGGCATGGCCGATGAACCCGTAACGGAAACCGTCGATCAGATAGAAAAACGGATTAAAAAAGGCGGCGGCATGGAAAACGCCGCTCAGCTTTTCGATGGAATAGAAGGTGCCGGAGAGGAACGACAGGGGCATGACGATAAAGTTGGTGACGGCGGCGATGTGGTCAAACTTATCGGCCCATATGCCGCCGATCAGCCCCAGCAGCGACAGCATCAACGACGCCGCCATGCCGTGAAACAGGACGAAGGCGAAACTGTGAACATGCATCGGCACGAACAGGCTCATGACGGCGGCGACGGCGACGCCGACGATAATGCCGCGCGTCACCCCGCCGAAAGCGATGGCCAGCGTCAACTCGTGAGCGGTCAGCGGCGGCATCAGGGTATCGACGATATTGCCCTGTATCTTGGCGATGACGATGGACGAAGAAGTATTGGCGAAGGCGTTCTGGATAATCGCCATCATCACCAGCCCCGGCGCCAGAAACTCGACGAAGGGGACGCCGACTACGGTTTGTTCGTCTCGTCCCAACGCCAGAATAAAGACGGCCAGAAACAGCAGCGTCGTCACGATGGGGGCTAGAATGGTCTGGGTATGGACCTTCATGAAGCGCCTTACCTCGCGCACATAAAGCGTCCACAGCCCGATCCAATTTGAATATCTGAGACCGTTCATAAGTTCTGTCTACGTTTTAGTTAATTAGGCGTCCGCCTACTATATAATGCCGCCATGGAAAAGAGTCCGCGAAAAAAGCACAAACCGAGGAAGGTGACGGCCAAGTCGCTGGAGAACGCCGCCGTCTATTACCTTCAGCGGTTCGCCTCGTCATCGGCCAACTTTCGCCGGGTAATGATGCGCCGGGTGGATCGTTCGGCCCGCTTCCACGGAACCGACAGGGATGAAGGCGCAAAAATGGTGGACGGCCTGATCCGGCGCTTTATCGATAACGGCCTGTTGAACGACCTCGCCTATGCCGAGGCGCTGGCCGGAAGCCGACACCGTCGCGGCGCCTCGCGGCGCACTGTTTTCGTCAAGTTGAAGCAAAAGGGGCTGGATGATGAAATCATCAGGGCGGCGGTGGATGCCCTGGCGGATGAAACGGATGAACCGGAACTGGCGGCGGCGGTGATCCTGGCCCGTCGCCGGCGCCTCGGCCCTTTCCGACCGAATAACCAACGCGCCTCTTTGCGCGACAAGGATATGGCGGCGCTGGCCCGCGCCGGTTTCGGCTACGACATGGTTGTTAAAGTAATCGACGCCGAAACGGCGCTGGAGCTGGAAGAAGAAGTAGAGACCGGGCAAATATGACGGAAGACCGGCAACAACGGTCGGCCCGCGCCAAGACGTTGCAGGATGAGCGCCGCTTTATCGAGGCGGAGGAACTTTACCGGCAGATTCTCGGCGACAACCCGGCTCTGGGCGAAGTCCGCCGCATGATCGGCGACGATGCTTTCCGCTGCCGGGACTTCCCTTCCGCCGTCGCCTTATTCACCTTGGCCGTGGACGCCGACCCCGGCGACGCTTCCGCCGCCGTCAGCCTCGGCCACGCCTTGAGGATGGTCAATCGCCCGCTTGACGCCGAGGTCATGTTCAGGCGGGCGCTGGGACTCACTCCCGGCAACGCCGGCGGTTATAACGATCTGGCCCTGGCGCTGAAGGAACAGGGGCGCGTCGGCGAGGCCGTCGCCGCCTGCCGCCGGGCCGTCGCTATTGACCCTGATTACATCAAGGGCCATGTCCATCTGGCGGAATGTCTGCTGCTGAACGGCGAGATGAAAGAAGGCTTCGCCGAGTACGAATGGCGGTCCCGCCTCCCCGAGATCGAAATGCCGGGCAGCCGCCTTGAACAGCCCCGATGGGACGGCGGCCCCATCGCCGGCAAGACGTTGCTGGTCATCGGCGAGCAGGGCTTCGGCGACACCATCCAGTTTTGCCGCTATGCGTCGCTTCTCAAACCTTTCGGCCCCCGCGTTATCCTTGCCGTGCAGGGAGCGCTGAAGAGTTTGTGCCGCAGTCTGGACGGCGTCGATCAGGCGGCGGCCGGCGGCGAGACCCTGCCGCCGTTCGATCTGCATGTCCCATTGCTCAGCCTTCCTCATCTGCTGGCGACTGTTTTGGAAACTATTCCCGCGCCGACGCGATATCTGAAGGTCTCCCCCGACAAGATTGATTATTGGCGCCGGGAATTATCCGATAAGCCGGGGTTGCGGGTCGGCATCGCCTGGCAGGGAACTTCCAGGGGCGCCGCCGACCGGGGACGCTCGATCCCGCTGACGCACTTTCAGACGTTGCGGGGAGTGCGGTTGCTGAGTCTGCAAAAAGGATATGGGTCGGAGCAACTGGAGGGTTCGGTGATAGAAGATATCGGCTCACGTTGTCACGACTTCGAGGATACCGCCGCCGTCATGGAGAACCTGGATTTGGTGATCGCCTCGGACACCGCCGTCGCCCATCTGGCGGGCGCCCTCGGACGCCCCGCATGGGTGGCGCTGATGCGCTGCCCCGACTGGCGATGGCTGATGGACCGCCGGGACAGTCCCTGGTACCCCTCCATGCGCCTGTTCCGCCAAGACTCCGCCGGCGATTGGGAACAAGTGTTCAGGGAAATCGCCCACGCCCTAAATGCGGTTACCCCGCCCGGATATGGGAGATGAACTTGTCCACATCGACGCTTAACGTTTCCGACTGCTGAGCCAGGTTGTTCGCCGCCTCCAGCACTTCATTGGAGCCTCTCTCCGCCTCTCCGGCCGCCATATTGACGGAGGTAATATTGGAGGATACGTCCTGGGTGCCGGTTGCCGCTTCCTGGACATTGCGGGAGATTTCATGAGTGGCGGCGCCTTGTTGCTCGACGGCGCTGGCGATGCCGGCGGCCACCTCATTGATCTCGTCGATGATTTTCCTGATGCCCTGGATAGCGGTAACCGCTTCGACGGTCGCCCCTTGAACGCCGCTGATCTGATTGCCTATCTCCTCGGTCGCCTTGGCCGTCTGACTGGCCAGATTCTTGACTTCGGAAGCGACAACGGCAAAGCCCTTGCCGGCGTCGCCGGCCCGCGCCGCTTCGATAGTGGCGTTCAGCGCCAGCAGGTTGGTCTGCTCGGCGATATCGGTGATCAGTTCCACTACCTCGCCGATCTTCTGGACGGCGGTGGCCAGCCCCTGAATTTTTGCGTCGGCGACGGTGGCTTCATTGACCGCCCTGCCTGTGCTTTCCGAAGCCTGGGTCACCTGACGGCTGATTTCACTGATGGAGCTGGTCAGTTCTTCGGCTGCCGAAGCCACGGTTTGAACGTTGGTGGAGGCCTGACTGATAGCGGAAGAAGCCGTTGCCGATTGGGATTTAACCTGGCTCGATATGGCGGACAGGGATTGCGCCGAGGCCTGCAACTCGGTGGCCGATGAGGAAACCACCTGAACTACGCCCTTGATGCTGGCCTCGAAGTTGTCGGCCATGGCGTACCTCATTCTGCGCCGTTCTTCCACCTCGCGCTTTTGGTTTTCTTCCTGTTGCCGCTTCATCGTGTCCGCTTCGGCAAGTTTTTCCTTGAAATCGGCGAGGGCGCGCGCCACTACGCCGAATTCATCACTGCGCAAAGAGTCCAGCCTCATCACCGCGCCGGAATCCTTGGCGGCAACCGCCTTGATGTCGGCCTCAAGGCCGTCAAGACTGGAACCGATCACCGTAAAGAGATAAACGGCCCCTCCCAAGGCGATGACTACGCCGATGATGGTGATGACCATGACTGAACTGATCAAGGCGGCGTTGGCCGCCGCCACTTCCTGCGCCTGACCCTGTAGTTTGGTCATTGTCTTGTCGGTAATGCCGCCGACTATTTCGGTGACCTTGTCGGTGGTTTCGCCGATCTGCGAGGCGACTCCGTCGAACTCCTCCATCAGCTTGTTGCCGCCTGCCGGTCCTTCGGCAATGTAGGATTTGGCCATGCGTATGCCGGTCTCATGATAGGGCGGGAAATCAGTCTCGGCCTGCTTGAGCAGGGTGGTGACTTCGGCGAGTTTCAATTCAACCGCCAGGGATTGCGCCTTGGCCAGTTGTTCCTTGAACAAGCCGGCCTGCTCGGCGGCCACGTCGATGCCGTCATTCAAGCCGTCCAGGCCGCGAGTGGCGGAAATGTCGGTCAGCCATTGCTGCACCTGAACTACATGGAACTTGACCTGCTTGACGGTGCTGAGAAGGGGAACGTTGGCCGTGGCGACGGTGTTGGTCTGTTTTTGCATCGCCTCAAGCTGCGGAATTTGCGCGCTCAACTGCACATATGTCAGAAAAGACGTTCCGACAATGACAATCAGCAGCAATGATAGAATAACAATAAGTTTAGTTTTTACAGTCATAAGAAGCGCTCCCCCCCTTATAAACACGGAATGACGATATGTCTCCCGAATTCAATTAACGCCGTCGCCGATTATTTTTATTATCCGGAAGCATACACGATTCTTATACACATAACGCAATGATTATGTGAAAGATTTCGATAATTCGTTATAAATATCCGGGGCGTAGAGTGATCGTGATTGAAGATGCCTACGCATTTGCGATAAAGAAGTCTACCAAGAAGCTGACAATCGGGAGACGGCATGACAGCGGACAAATCATCCATGGATGCGGCAAACCGGCAAGGCCTTCTTAGAATAACGCCGGCCATGGTTGTCGCCGCCAGGAAGGCTCATGAGGCGGCGGTCAAGGCGGCGGCGAAGGGAACGGCGAAGGAGCCGCCGAAAGGCGGCGCCGAGGAAATCTTCAAGGCGGCCCTGGATCAACACTATAAGGGAAAGCTTGAGGACGCCGTGCAGGGGTACGGTCGGGCCTTGGCGATTAATCCCAGGCATGTCGGGTCGCATAACTGCATGGCGGCGGCGCTTCGCCAACAGGGAAAGCTTGACGCCGCCATCGCCTGTTACAAGCAGTCATTGGTCATTCAGCCCAATGATCCGAGCGCTCAGTCATGTCTCGGCGACGTGCTAAGGGAGGCGGGCCATCTCGGCCCCTCCCTGATCGCTCATCAGCGGGCGGTGAAAATGAAGCCTCTGTTGCCGGAGGCGATTTACCGAATGGGTCTGGCGCTGAGGGATCTCGGTCAGGCGACCAGCGCCGTTTCCTGCTTTGAAAAGGCGCTGCTGATGAAGCCGGACTTCGTGGATTGCCGCTACGCCCACGCCCTCAGCCTGCTTCGCATCGGGGAGTATAAAAAGGGATTCGTCGAGTTTGAATGGCGGTGGAAACTGCCCGGCAACCGACCGCGCCGGTACAAGCAGCCTCTCTGGGACGGCTCCGACCTGACCGGGCGCACCATTCTTTTGCATCAGGAGCAGACTTTCGGCGACATGATTCAGTTCATTCGTTACGCCTTGCCGGTAAAGAAAAAAGGCGGCGCGGTCGTGGTTGAGTGTCAACCGGAACTTGCGCGCCTGTTCCTGACGGCGCCGGGCGTGGACAAAGTGGTTTCCACAGGCGACGCATTGCCTGATTTTGACGTCTATGCGCCGATGCTCTCGCTGCCCAGAATACTCAAGACCACTATGGCGACGATTCCCGCCGATATCCCCTATTTAAGCCGGCCGGTAAATCACGATATTCATATCCCCGTTCCCAAGGGCGTGCGGCTGATGGTGGGAATCGCCTGGAGCGGAAGCCCCGCCAATGCCTATGACCGCCATCGCTCGTGTCCGCTTGACGGGTTGCTGCGATTGTTGAGCCGGGCGGGCATCGCCGTTTACAGCCTGCAAAAGGGCGAGGCTGCCGGGCAGCTTGCCGAAAGCGCCCACGGTCCTCTCGTTGCCGACCTGGGAGGCAGCATCCATGATTTCGCCGACACGGCGGCGATAATCTCTCAACTTGATCTGATTATTACCGTCGATACGGCGGCGGCTCATCTGGCGGGAGCGATGGGCCACCCGGTATGGGTTCTGCTGCCGTTTTCCGCCGGTTGGCGCTGGTTGGGGGAATGTGACGAAAGCCCGTGGTATCCCGGCGACAGGCTGTTCCGCCAGAGTCGGCCCGGCCGCTGGGAAGACGTTTTTGCCGATGTGGAAAAAGCGCTGACGAAATTGCTGGGCGGCTAGAACTCGTAACCGTAGCGCAGGCCGAAGCTCTCCAGCCCCTCGTTGGTGCTGCACAGTTTGGCGTTGGAGATATGGTCGAAGTGGAACATCACTTTATGATGACCGGCCATGCGGTATCCCAGGTCAAAGTCCTCGCGGAACAGGAGTTTGCAGCCCAGTTCCTTCATGTCCTGCTCGGAAGTGCGTTTCTCGCCGTTATGCACTGAACCGCCCCAGCCGAAGTCAAAGAAATAGTGCTTCCAGAAATCCCACTCCCAGGTGATGCCGAAATGAGCCTGGGAGGTGTTGCCCGCCGAATTTACGCTCAACCCGAGGTGGGGCCGGGGCGACCAGACCTTTTTCATAAAGTCCGGCGACATGAATAGAACCTGCACGCCGGTGTCGAAACCGCTTTCCTTGTTGCGGCTGAACGGCCCCTCGTCATGAACGTTGGCGCCGAGGCGAAGCTCGGAAATGTAATTCCAGCCTTTCATAGCGGGCCGGGCTTCCGCCGTAGGGTCGAACACCGGCAATGGTTCGAACTTGGGCAAGGGTTCGAGAGGCGCGGGAGCCTTGCCCTCGGAAAGGACGGGTTTGGGAAGGACGGAAGTAGGCGCCGCCTGGGGCTGTTGCGCCGGCGCATTCGGCGCGGCGAAAGGATGGGGCCGGCGAAAGGCGTCGTTGAAATCATAAAGACCACTGGCGGCTTCGGCTTCATAGCCGCCCGTCACAAACGCCCCCATAACCGTCCCCAGCGCAAACGCGCCGAACAATCCCTGAAGAAAAATTTTCAAGAACTTCTTCCCCTGCTAAAAACCGCAATCTCCGCCATGGCCGGACAGGCAAAGCGGAAATTCCCAGACGCGGACACGGCGGGTTAACCCCGCTCTGACGTATTAATTCCCTACTATCTACCCCCAACCGGCCTCCTATGTCCAGAAATACAAAATGATTTTCGGGAGTTGTTGACCCTCGTGGCGATGACGGGCAACATGATCGGAGAACTTTTCTCATGAGTGATTTCGAGGCGCCGGTTGACCAAGCCTGAACATGATTACCGTGACGGGGACGTCATCTATCTGGAGAACGACTCCGGTGGCCAAGCCTATGAAGTCGTCAAGGGCAAGGTGGAGATATCAAGGGCCGGCGACAAGGGAAAAAGCATACTGGCCGTAGTCAGGCCGGGGGAGGCGTTCGGCGGCAGAAACAGTACGGCGAACGGTTTGCGCGCCTCTACCGCGCGCGCCGTCGGGCGGACATTGATAAAGGCGATTTCCGAACCGGCGTCCGCCGCCGCCGCCGTCTTTGAAGTTCCGGCTCAGGCTGTCGAAAAGAATGTTTTACCGAAGAAAGGATTCTTCCGCTGGCTTCTCGGAAAGGAAGACGGCGGGGCGCATCCCGGACGAATCGAAATCATGGTTGCCGCTCTTGCCGGCGAAGTCAGGGAAGTCGCCGGGGATCAAACCGATCATTTGGTCGCCGCGCTGGGAAACCGCAAGCGAGTCAGGGTGCGCCGCTTGAATAAGGTTCCGGCCATGGACCTCGGCGACAGGACATCGCCGACCGCCGCGATTCCACGGGAAAAACTGCTGTCCGCCGCCGTTATTGCCCGCCAATGGCTGGCCCAATCCGGGGCGGACCTTCTGATTTGGGGCGAAGTCCCGGAACCGGGCATGACCTTATATCTGAGATTCATTCCGGCGGAAACGGAGGGCGAGGACAAGCCGGGGCTTTTCGGCCTTGCCGCTACGCTCATTCTGCCCGCAAATTTCGGGCCGGAGCTTGCCGAGATTCTTCTTGCCGTCAGTCTTGCCGCCGTCGTGACGCAAAACGAAAAAAAGCTCGTCGGGCTTAATGAGCAGCGGGCAGAATCCCTGGCGGCGATTATGCCGATCATCAAGCATCTGCCGCCGGGCCTGACAACACGCGAACGCTCCGCCGTCAAAATGTGTTTCGGCAATGTTCTGGCCGGCGAGGCGGCGAGGCGCAATTCTCTCGATCTCTATCAGATGGCGGCGCAAACTTACCGGGCGGCCCTGGAGGGAATATCCCACAATGCGTCGCCTTTTGACTGGGCGATTGCCCATAAGCACCTGGGTTCAGTCCTTCAGGCCCTGGGTGAGCGCACCAATGACAAAGAAACGCTCAATGCCGCCGCCGCCGCCTTCGGCGAGGCCTTGAAGGTGTTGACCAAGGGAGATAA
The DNA here is from genome assembly GCA_001830425.1 of Rhodospirillales bacterium RIFCSPLOWO2_02_FULL_58_16. Taxonomy (NCBI): domain Bacteria; kingdom Pseudomonadati; phylum Pseudomonadota; class Alphaproteobacteria; order Rhodospirillales; species Rhodospirillales bacterium RIFCSPLOWO2_02_FULL_58_16. Next base: position 43,051 of record MIAA01000032.1, on the reverse strand, counting down.
CCCCGGTGAATGGGCGACTACCCAGAACCGTCTGGGCCTGACGTTTTACAAGCTTGACCTGATAGCCGGCGACACCGAGCGAATCAAGCTGGCGTTGACCGCTTTTCAATCGGCCCTGCAGGTTTTCACCCGTTCCGAAACGCCGCAGCTCTGGGCCGAAGCCCTGAACAACTTTGCCCAGGCGGCGCAGGTGCTGGGCGAGCAGCTTCGTAATCCGGAAGTGCTGGAGAAGGCCGCCAACGCCTGCCGCTCGGCGCTGGAAGTGCGAAAAAAAGAGAAACAGCCGCTGCTGTGGGCGGCCACCCAGAACAACCTCGGTTCGGCGCTGTTTCTGCTCGGCAAATTAAAGAAGGACCTGATTCCGTTGCGGGAATCCGCCGAGGCTTTCGGCAAGGCCTATGATTTCTACAAAGCCTACGGCGCCGAAAAAATGGCGGCCACCGCCAAGAAAAATCTGTCCCATGTCGAGCGCCTGCTTGAGAAACACTCCCCCAATGAGCGCCCGGATGAGTCGGAAAAAATGGATTAGAGCGCGTCCACTTCGTCGGGTCCGTCCCAGCCGCAGACCCGGTTGCGGCCCTGGTCCTTGGCGCAATAAAGGGCTTGGTCGGCGCGCTCGATAGTGTGTTTGACGGCGGCGCCGGAAGACATCTCGGCGACGCCGAAAGAACATGTGACCTTCAATTCCTCTCCGCTCTCCGGCAGGATGACGCGGGCCGCCAGTTCTACGCGCAGACGGTCAAGCACGGTCAACGCCATGGCCATGCCGGTGTCGGGCAGGCAGAACAGGAACTCCTCGCCGCCGTAGCGGTACAGGGAATCATAAGGGCGCAGATGAGTAAGGAAGCAGTCGGCGGCGGAGGTCAGCACCCGGTCGCCGGCGGCATGGCCGTAGGTATCGTTGACCTTCTTGAAGAAGTCGATATCGCCGATGGCGATGCAACTCGGTCGCCCCGACCGCCCCAGGCGTTCATGCTCACGGTCCAGGTCGCGGTTCATGGCCTGGCGGTTGTTAAGTCCGGTCAGCGGGTCGAGATCGGATGACGCCTGGGCAAAGGCGTTCTCAAGCCGCCGCGATCTGGCGATGAAGTTCTTGGCCAGGTCCATAAAGGCGTCGTATCCGCTACGCGGCGGAGGCTCTCCGCCACGGGCCGATTCCATCAGTTCCTTGGCCCGGTCGTGCATATCGCGGTGCAGCTTGGCCAGGTTGCGAAGCGCCGGCTGATTGACCAGACCCATGTGCTGGTTTTTCACATACCAGCTTCCGAAGCGGCACAGGTGGTGCGGGTCATAGGCCAGGTCTTTGGGCGACGGCGCCTCGCGGCAGACCAGCACCCGATGCCAGTCGGCCAGCCAGCTTATATGATCGCCGATGGCGTGGTCGATCTCGTCCAGAATTTCCTGAACGGAAACGGTGGTGAAAATGGGGCCGCGATCATTCAAAGGCCTGGTTTCCCTTTAATCAATAAGAAGCAGCCTCATGAGTCGGGATGCCTGAAATCCGGTCGGCAAGCTTTCTCTCGGCTTGCCAAAGGTCATAATCGCGTTGCAGGGCGATCCACAGATGCGCCCCGTTGCCGCACCACTTGCCCAGCCGCACGGCCATTTCAGCCGAGACAGGCAGCTTCTCGGCAAGAATGCCGTGTAGCAGTTGACGTGAAATGCCAAGCTCCCGCGCCGCCTGAACGACTGAAATATCCAGCGCCGGCACGACATCAAGACGCAGGATCGAGCCGGGGTGCGGCGGGCGCATCGCGGGCTTGGTTCGGACCTTATATTCGCGGGGCATAGCCGGTCTCCTGGCGCATTGACGCATTCAGAAGGCACACTGTGTATTCGTCATGCACGGACTTGATCCGCGCATCCACGTCTACCCCAGCCTGAAAACAAGACGTGGATGGCCGGGACAGGCCCGGCCATGACGACGAAGAATAAAAGCAGTTTTTGTGTGACATCGTGAATCCTCTGTTTGCGTCAGCGCACTAGTGGTACTGCTCAAGATCAACACGCATAGCGTCGCCGTTTTCCCATTCAAATGTGATCCGCCACGGCCCATTAACGGCAATCGCATACCGCCTCGGCTTTGAATGCAACGCATGAAACCGCCAGCCGGGCAGACGCAAATCGCCCGGCGCCTTGGCCCGATGCAACGCCTGCATGCGTCCCCGAACACGCTCAACCAGATCAGGACGTATGCCGCCCGGATCGTCATCGAGAAAGAAGTCGCGTAGCGCCTTGCTGCGAAAACTGACAATCACGGCAAAAACTGTAAAACATCTATATACATCTGTCAAGCATCATTAGACAATCGGCATTCCAAAAACCTCGGCGAAGGTGGCGGCCAGCGCATCGTCAACATCGGCCAGCGAGCAATCGACGCCGAGTTGCCGGAGGGATGTCACGCCGTATTCGGAAATGCCGCAAGGGACAATGCCGGAAAAGTGACTCAGGTCCGGATCGACATTGACGGCGAGGCCGTGGAAGGTGACCCATCGCCTGACGCGCACGCCGACCGCCGCGATTTTTCCCTCCGCTCCCTTTTCCTTTTCAACCCAGACGCCGATTCTGTCATCGCGTCTTTCGCCACGGACGCCGAAAAGGGCGAGAGTCAGGATCGCCCATTCCTCAAGGGAACGGACGAAAGCGCGCACGTCGCCGCCGCGCCGCTTCAGGTCGATCATCACATAGGCCACCCTCTGGCCTGGACCGTGATAGGTGTAGCGTCCGCCGCGTCCGGCCTTGAACACGGGGAACCGCTCCGGCTCCAGCAACTCGCCCGGCCCGGCGCTTGTTCCCGCCGTGTAAAGGGGCGGATGTTCGACCAGCCACACGGTTTGCGGCGCCCGGCCCGAACGAATATCCCCGGCGCGGCGCTCCATGAAAGCTACCGCTTCCGGATAGGGAGTAAGACCGTCGCTTACCCGTAGTTCCACCGAATTATGATTCATTCACGTTCCCGGCGCTTGATAACGGTCGAATGTAACGGTAACCTCCGCCGTTATCGAATGTTAATTGCGGTCGTGGCGGAAGTGGTAGACGCGCAGCGTTGAGGTCGCTGTGAGAGAAATCTCGTGGAAGTTCGAGTCTTCTCGACCGCACCATTTTTTTAACAAGGCCTTTTCGGAGATGATGGACCCGACTCGCCCGGACGAATGCTACGAGGCCGTTCCGGCGTCTGACGATTCCGTTCATGGTTTGGAAAGCGAAGTCGTAGACGCCGTCGTCAAGGCCCTGGCCGCCGGTGAAGCGGCGCTCCTGAGAGAGCTGTTCACTCCTCTCCACTACGCCGACGCCGCCGACCTGCTTGAACGCTTGAGCGCCGATGAACGCAGCGCCCTGATCGACGCCGTTCGCGACGACTTCAATCCCGAAATCCTTTCCGAGCTGGACGACGCGATCCTTGATCAGGTCGTTGACGCGCTGGGCATCAAGGACGCGGCCGCCGCAGTAACCGAACTGGACAGCGACGACGCCGTCGACGTGGTCGAATATCTGGACGAGGGAACCCGCCGGCAGGTCCTAAGAGCGCTTCCCGTAGACGAACGCGCCATGATCGAGGAGAGTCTGTCGTACCCGGAGGGAAGCGCCGCCCGCCTGATGCGCCGCGAGTTTGTCAGCGTCCCCGTACACTGGACGGTAGGCGACACCATCGACTTCATACGCAGGAGCGCCGATACGGATGACGACTCCCTGCCTGACGCTTTCTACAATATCTTTGTCATTAATGCCGACCGCCGCCCGCTGGGAGTGATTCCCTTGAGCCGTCTTCTGCGGAGCAAACGTCCGGTTTTCGCCAGCGCCATAATGGACGCCAAAATCAAGTTGATCCCGGCAACCATGGATCAGGAAGAAGTGGCCTTTCTGTTCAGCCGGCACGATCTGGTGTCGGCGGCGGTCATCGACGGCGGCGGGCGCATCGTCGGCGACATTACCATCGACGACGTGGTTGACGTCATCCACGAGGAACACGAAGAAGACATCATGCTGATGGCCGGCGTCAGCGAGGATGACTTCTTCGACGCCGCCGTCGACACCACCAAGGCCAGATTTACATGGCTTCTGGTCAACCTCGGCACCGCCGTGCTGGCGGCCGCCGTTATCGGCATGTTCGAGGGCACAATCGATCAGATCGTGGCGCTGGCCATTCTTATGCCCATCGTCGCCTCGATGGGCGGCAACGCCGGCACCCAGACAATGACGGTGACGGTGCGCGCCCTGGCGATGAAGGAATTGACCGCGACCAACGCGACGCGGGTAATCGTCAAGGAACTGCTGGTAGGCGGCATCAACGGCGTCATGTTCGCCGTCCTGACCGGCCTGATCGCCTGGCTGTGGTTTTCCAGCCTCGCCATCGGCGCCGTCATCGCCATGGCGATGGTGATCAATATGATGACGGCGGCGCTGGCCGGAACTACCGTTCCCCTGTTGCTGAAACGCAGCGGCATCGACCCGGCGGTGGCGTCAAGCGTCATCCTGACGACATTTACCGATGTGGTCGGCTTCCTCGCCTTCCTGGGACTGGCGACATTATTTTTGCTTTAGGGCGCCTGTCCGCCGCTCAGAAATCCGCCGATGCCCTTGATGATGCCGCCGGCGCCTTCGGCCACGCCCTTGGCGACGTCCTCGACGATGTTTTGCCTTTGCGGTTGGGGAGGCGGAGCCGATGATTCCCTGGCGGTCAGAGGCTTGCCGGTCAGGGCGAGATGACAGTAATCGGTATCATCTTCCTGCGGGGAAGATGACGCGCCGACCGCCGAGCCGAGGGCCTTGATCCCGCCTGACACGATGCCCGTCGCTGTCGAGACGGCTCCGGTAACGACGCCGACCGCCGCGCCGCCGACATTGGGCAGCACGGTGGGCGAGGCTATAGAGCCGCCGACATCGAAGGGGAGCATCGCCAATTTCATAAGGCTCACCTTCTTGGCTCGCGGATCGAAGTGGAGATCAAGGGTCTCGCCGGCCAGATTGACCCCGCCTTTGCCGATCAGCGACAAACCGCCGGTCTCAAAGACGATGGTCCTGGCTGAGGCCTGCCCGGAAGTTATGAGAAAGTCGATGACGCCGCACTTGATATCCTTGTCGCCTTTACTGTCGATGAAGGGCAACGCCGACAGGACGTTCGCCGACACAATGTTGAACATGCCGCTTTTGATCCTGCCGCCCTCGGCGACGATCCGCGTCTTGCCGCCAAGGCCCGCCATCAGGGCGCGCACCGAAGCGCCGGCCCCCTTGACGTCGATATCCAGGTCCAGGGTGCCGGCGGCGACGTCGTTGCGTCCCGACTTTTCCAGCAGAGCGCCGTAGTCGATCTGTTTGGCCTCGACCCTTAACGCCAGCGGCGGGACGGGTTTGCCTGCGTCCAGCAACATATCGCCGCCGATCCTGCCGCCGCCGGCTGTCAGGGTGAACGGCTTGACCTCAAGCCGGCCGTTGACGAGGCTTATGGCGACGGCGACATCAGCGGCGTCAATGCCCTGAACGATGATGCGCTTGCCCTTGAATTTGATATCGACGTCGGCGGCCTTGAGGCCTTCCAGGGGCAGCGGATCATCGGCGAAGACGCGCCCGTCGCCGTTATCGGCCTTGGGCGTCGGCGCCGGTTGTTCGCCGCTCTTAAGCAACAGCTTGTCCAGGTCCAGCAGGTTGGAGGCGAGATCGGCGTTGATGCCGGGCCGCGCCCCGCCAAGGGCCACCGCCAGCTTGCCGGAGAGGTCGCTGCCGCCGATATCGAGCTTCAGACCATCGACGGCATACCCTCCTGCCCCGTCGCTGAGCAGCCCGGAAATCCTGAACGGCGGCAAAGCGGGCAACCGCCCCCCCGCCGTCTCGGCAAAGGGCGCGATGTCTTTGCCCTCGACCGCGAAGTTGAGGCTGATTCCTTTGGCGTTGAGAGGGTCGGCAACCTTGCCGTCAACTATAGCCAGCACTTGCTCGGCCTTGCCGACGGATACCTTGATGTCGGATGCCGCTATTTTGTCCAACGACCCGGATATCCGCGAGGAAACGTCATAGGGGCCGACCGCCGGCAGGAAGATGTCTTTGATGGCGGGAACGGCAACGATGGTCTGAACGGCCTTAACGGCATCGGCCAGCTCGTTGCCCCTGATAGAAACGGAAATATCCAGCCCCTTGACCCGGAACAGGTCGGCGACGACGCCGTCGATGCCGAGCATCGCGCCGAGCGCCTCCGCCTTCAGGGAAACGGAAAAATTCTTTCCTCCCTCCATCAGCGAGGCGATTGACCCCGTTTGCCCGGAGACCTTATAAGCGGCGCCGTTAAAGGCTCCGTTCAGGCTGACCCGCAGCGGACTATCGACGCCGGCGGCGTCCAGTTCCAGGCTATCGAGGGCGAGCTTTGTCGTCGCGCCGGTCTGACCGTCGTTGTAGGCGATATTGACATTCCTGATATGCACCTTCCTGACCACGGGCAGGATGCCGGAACCTTCGGCCCCCGCCTCGGCGGCTTTTTTGCCGCCTTCCTCCGGCTTGGCGGCGCCGAACACCCAGTTACCGTGGCCCTTGGCGTCGGTCTCGGCCAGCAGGTCCAGGCCTTCGAGAACGAGGCGATCAACCACCAGCTTGTCGGACAGCAGCGGCAGCAATTGCACTTCAGCGGCCAGACGCCTGATCGAGACCATCGAGGGGCGCGACCCCCACGGCGCGTTGGCGAACGTCACCCCCTCGACGGCGAGCGCCGGATTGAGGGAAATCTCCAGTTTCAGATCGCCGGCGATGACCAGATCGCGGCCGGTGAACTCCTTGGTTTTCTCGGCGATCAGTCCCCGGTATTGATTAAAGTCCATCGAGCGGAGGATGGCTACGCCGGCGACCGCCACGCCGACCAGGACAACGACGATCCCGGAGAAAATCTTTATCGCCTTGCTCATAACGCCGCCTCCATCAGGGTTTCCGCCGCCTTGAACAAATCGCCGAAATCATCAATCAGCGCATCGGCGCCGGCGGCCAGCAATTCCTTGCCGTCATGATAGCCCCAGGAAACGCCGATTGCCATGACTCCGGCGCGGCGGGCCATTTCAATGTCAAAGGTAGTGTCGCCGATCATCACCGTTGTCGCCGCCTCGGCGCCGCTTTCGGCTATGGCTCTAAGCAGCATGTCCGGGTGGGGTTTACCGGGGCCGATATCGGAGGTCTGCAAGGTAACAAACCGCTCCCTGATGCCGTGCCGATCAAGGGTTTCAAGCAAGCCCCGCCGCGACTTGCCGGTGGCGACGCCGAGCAGCCAGACGTTACTTGCCGCCAACTCCAGGATTGCCTCCAGCGCTCCCGGATACAGAGGATCAAGCACTCGGCCCCGTCGCCGCAAATCGGAAAAAACCTCCTTGTAGCCTGCGGTCAGTTTATCGTGATCAATGTCGTCGGCATCGGGCAACAGTCCGGCGACGGCCTCCTTCAGCGGCAGCCCGATAACGCGCCGCACCGCCTTCGCCGTCGGCTCGGCAAGGCCGTGAACGGCAAAAGCCCCCTGCATGGCGGCAACGATAGAGGCCTCGGAATCAACCAGCGTGCCGTCGCAATCAAAAACGGCGAGTCTTGTTTTAACCATCTCTCCGTCTTTCAAATCAGACTAATAAAAAATATCTTCGGAAAATACGGTCGCGTCACGCCGTTGTCAGCATTAACGCTTATTATGGTTAGCAGGTTTCAACATCAAAACAGTGCGGGACAATGGCGGATTATAACTTGAGCGGCTTGAGCGTACTCGTAGTCGAGGATCACCGTCACATGCGCAAGCTGTTGTGCGGCGTGCTGAACCGGCTGGGCGTAACCAAGGTTCATGATGCCTCCAGTGTAGATGGCGCCCTTAAACTGTTCAAGGACGCGGAGCCTGACCTGATACTCACCGACTGGTCGCCGGGAGTCGACGGCATCAGGCTTCTTAACAGCGTGCGCCGCGACCCGGAGTCGGCCAACCCTTACGTCCCGATAATCGTGGTGACGGCGCACACGGATATTCATTGGGTCTATAGGGCGAGGGACGCCGGCATGACCGAGTTCCTGGCCAAGCCGCTATCGGCAAAGCTGCTTTACTCACGCATTCGCACGATAATCGAAAGACAGCGCCTGTTTGTGCGCTCGGCAAAATTTTTCGGTCCTGATCGCCGCCGCCGCCGTCTCGATTCTCATGGAATGGAACGGCGGAGACACCAAAACGTCGGCGCATCGGAGCGGCGGGAGCGTCAGGTTTCCCATAGCGGCAACGAGCGCCGTCACAACTTTCCCGGATACATCAAGACTGAAGGCCGGCAAACCCGCCCGTCTTGTTAAATTATTCAAGGCAGGCGGATCGTGAACTTTGCGCCGCCGCCGGGGACGCCGGTCATCTCGATGCTGCCTTTATGGGCTTCCACCGCGCGCTGAACAATGGACAGCCCCAGTCCGGCGCCGTCGCTCCTGCGGTCGGAGCGCTGGAATCTTTTGAAAATGGCGGCGCGCTTTTCCGGTGGAATATCCTGTCCGTTATTAATGACGCTGATCGAATTGTCGCCGACCTCAATGGTGATCGTAGTTCGCCGTGAGGAGTATTTCATGGCGTTTTCAACCAGATTACGCACCGCATGTTCCAAAGCGTAGACATTGCCCTTGATAAACACCGCCTTATCCGCGCCGCAAACTTCGATCAGGCGCTCGTCCCTGACGGCGATAGGAGCCAGTCTTTCGGCTACGTCCGTGCATATTTTCCCAAGATCAACGTCATTCATGGCGAGGCTTTCCGGGGAATCCAGGCGCGTTATCGCCAGCAGTTGCTCCAGCATCCGCGACATCTCGGCCACGTCCTTTTGAAGGATCAGCGCCGTTTCATCTTCTTCAAGTTCATCAAGGTGCAACTTCAGCACCGCCAACGGAGTGCGCAGTTCATGGGCAACGTCGCCGGCGAAATCCCTGAACTTGGTTTCGCTCTTATGGAGGTCTTCTTCTATGCGCTTGCGCTCGTATATGATCCTGATCGTCGCCATGGATGAGATGAACACCGCGATGCCGGCAAAAACCATTGAGGTGACGATAAACTCCCAACGGATGGCGTCTCTCTCGGGGGGGCCGGTGTCGAGGAACGCATTTACGATATCCTCAAACATAAACTCCCAGATGAAGGAAAGAGAGAAGACCAGCAGCAACGTCATGACCGCCACGAAAGCGACGTTTCGATAGGTCATGCCGTCCGTCCCCTCAATTGCCGTCGGCGACCAGCAGGTATCCGACGCCGCGCAGGGTATGAATGGACGTTGATGCTCCCAATTTGGCGAGACGCTTGCGGAGCCGGGAAATAAGCGCCTCCACCGAGTTGGAGGAAACCTCTTCCCCGAATCCGTATATTTTCTCCTCCATCACGTTCTTCGGAACCACTTTGCCGCAACGCCTCATCAACAGTTCGAGAACCTCCAGTTCGCGCCGGGGAACCGCTATTTGCCGGCCCCGGATAAAAACTTCCCTGGACGTCGTTTCAAAGCCGATGTTGCCGGCGGTAAGCATGATCCCCAGAATGCCGCCCGGACGACGCAGCAAGGCGCGAATGCGGGCAAGCAATTCGTTCATGGCAAAGGGCTTAAGCAGATAGTCGTCGCCTCCGTTATCCAGTCCCTTGACTCTTTCTTCAACGCCGTCACGCGCCGTCAGGATAAGAACCGGGGTGCCGTCCCCCCTGTCCCGCAAAGAGCGCAGAAGATCAAGGCCGTCGCCATCGGGGAGACCGAGGTCCAGAATTACCGCGTCATAATTAACGGTAGCCAGCGCGGATTCGCCGTCGCCCGCCGTGGTGAAGGCGTCAACCGTGAACCCCTCTCCCTCAAGTCCTTTCTTTACGCTGCCCGCAAGGCTCAAGTTGTCTTCAATAAGTAATAAGCGCATGAAAAGAAACCTTCGATATCCTGGAAATGTATGCAAATGATATATGGTTTTTCATTCATTCGGGGAAGAAAAAAGAGTAGCATGCGGCCCGGCCTTGGTGAGCGGCGAGAGAGAATCATATGAAAATATTAATAAGGCTGATCAACAATGAAGCAGGCGCCACAGCCATAGAATATGGACTTATTGCCGCTCTTATATTTCTGGCGATTGTTGTTTCGTTGAATACTTATGCCGACAGCATGGGCAATTTATATAACGATATTTCAAATACGGTTTCTAATAATTTATAACTTTTACTTAAGCGCTCCCAGAATCCGCAGTTCTGTTTTCGCGGCTTCGTATTGCCGATAGCCGGTGACGCCCGTGTCCAGGGTTTTACGGAAAAATGCCGCCGCTTTATCCTTGTCGCCCTGCACAAGGTGGTATTGCCCCAGGAAAAAGAAGGCGACGCATTCGTTTTCGCTCTGTTTTTTCGTATTGTTATCCTTGGTCTTGGCGAGCACCTGCGAGGGATCAGCCTTTCCCATGTACAGAGCGACAATAATGCCGGGCCATGCATTCAGGTTTATGCCGCCGACATTTTCCTCCAGTTCCTTTTTGCCGTCGCCGCCGGATCGGACACGGCTCAAATAGCGCCAAAGAAGGGCGTAGGGGACGAGGCTTTTATTCGCCTTGCGGAGAGATTTTGAAAAGTCATCAGCCGCCTTGTCCGGCTGTTCGTTGTAAAAATTGAGGAACCCTCTGCTGAAATAAGCGTCGGAAAGATCCGGCGCATGACGGATCGCCTGGGTATAGTCCTCAATCGCCGAATCGAAGCGCCCCAGTTGCTCATGGACCCAGCCGCGTCCGAAAAAAGCCTCGCCATAAGAGGGAGACGCCTGCAAGGCCCGGCTGAAATTGTCGATGGCCTGTTCATGGTTTCCCTTTGCCTCCTGAGTCCAGCCGCGACCTAAATAGGCTTCCGCATAATCAGGTTTCAGCAAAATGGCGTTGGTGTATTCTTCGATGGCGCGATCATAAAGTCCTTCCTGTTCAAACGCTTGGCCCCGCTTGTTGTGGGCCGCCGCCCCGCCGGCTTCGCCGGCGCGGGATTTGGCGACGGCGGCCTGAGGAATGGAAACGACAGGAATCTTGACGTCAATGGCGGGGGGGAGGAGCGGAGCCGTTGCGGGTTTCGGTTCGGGCGCGGGCGCGGGTTCAACAACGACCTTGGCCGGTTCCGGCGCGGGTTCGATGATTGCCGGGGGTGGCGCTTTAATCGTAAGTTTGGGAGGCTCCGGCCCCACCGGCGCTACCGGCGTTTGTTCAGCCGTCGGCGGAGGCGTCTCAACCATGCTTGACCGCCACAGGAAAACGCCGACGACGACGATGAACAAGACCAAACCGCCGGCGGCGACCGACGGCCACAGGCGGCGCTTGTTCATCGGCGCGTCTTTCAGGACGGCGGCGGACTCAGGGACGGCTCCGCTTTTCCGCTCCTCTTCGGATTTCTTCAGGGCGTCGAGAATCAGGGACATGATGCTCCTATTGATTCCGCAGGACGGGAGTTGCCGGGTCTTTGATGAGGGTGTTGATATAGGTCAGGGTCAGCGCGCCGGCGGCGCCGTCGTCGATCAGTTTTCGGCTGCGCTGAAATGAAATAAGTCGAATCTTAAGCGCCTCATCAAAGCTGTCCCGGTCATCAGATTCTATAGGCTCGCCCTGGATTTCCGACAGGCGATCCCTAAGCCACGCCACGTCCTTGCCTTTCATGCCGGGCCTGATGACTCGCCAATAACCCGGCGGCGGCTTCCACAGCATCATATAGTCGCCCGACCAGAACGGGGTGAGATTGCGGGTATCGGTTTGTATTTTGCCGCCGCCGACGTCAATGGTGACGTTGTTGCCGTCAAGGGCCGTAACCACCGCATAAATACGTTTTTCCTCCCCTGCGGCAAGGGAGATCAATGCGGGCCGGTTGATATCGTTCAGGGCTTGCCAGTCTCCATGCCATCGCAGGCATCTTATCCCGGCGTAAGAGGCGCCGGCGCACAGGTCCGGTTTGCCGGGAGCGACGTATTCCACTTTCCACATAGCGAATAGTTTGGACATGGCGGTGCTTATGTCTCCCGCTAACTCCGGGTTTCGGAACAGATATTCGATGGAAATCTCCGCCGGCGCGTTTTGTGCCGTTTGTTCAATTGCCGGCTCTGCCGGCGGTTGTTGAACTTCCGGCGGGCGTTCGATAGCCGGCGGTTGTTGAGCTTCCGGCGGCGATGGGGAAAGTTTGGAATTCAGTCTCATATGCAGGGGATCAAGACCGACAAAAAGAGCCGAAGCGGCGATAACGGCGGCTATTGCGGCGATCCTGCCGAAGACTGACCGCCGACGAGGGAAGCCGAGTACGTCATCGGCGGCGGAGCGGGCCAGCTTTTCATCGATATAACGGACGTTTTTGGCGTAAGCGCCGAGCAGACAACGTTCGCAAATGCTGTTGATCAGGCGCGGGACGCCGTGTGACCGCTTGAATATTTCCGTGACGGCGCCGGGCCTGAATATATCCTCCGCCGGCCCGCCGATTTTGAGCCGATGCCGTATGTAGGCCCGCGCCTCTTCGATGTTAAGCGGATCAAGGTGATAACGTGCGGTGATGCGCTGATTTACCTGACGTAACTCCACCCGACCGAGAAGTTCTTTCAACTCCGGTTGACCGATAAGAATGATCTGCAAAAGCTTGGCGCTGGCGGTTTCCAGGTTGGTAAGCAGCCGCACCTGTTCAAGCACCCGGGGGGCGAGATTCTGCGCCTCGTCGATGATCAGAACGGCGCGGCGCCCTCGGGCATGGGTCTCAATGAGATGCCTGTTGATTTTGTCCATCAGGGTTTTGATGCTGTTGGTCAATATCGGGTAAAAGACGCCCATCTCGTCGCAGATGGTGGCCAGCAATTCAAATTCGTTCAGACGGGGATTGATGCAAAGGGCCATATCCACATTCTTGGGAAGTTGCTCTACCAGACAGCGGCTTATTGTCGTCTTGCCTGTTCCCACTTCGCCGGTCAGCAGAACAAAACCGTTCCCGCCCTGTACGCCGTAAACCAGATGCGCCAACGCCTCCTGATGGCGCCTGCTCATGAACACATAGCGCGGATCGGGCGTATTGGAGAACGGATTCTCCTTGATGCCGAAGAATGATCGAAACATACGCTGAACAGCTCGTTATGATGACGGAGCGGAATTTATTGTTCGGCCAGCCGGTAAAGGCGGGCGTGATCCTTGATGATAAGGCTTCGATGTTTCCGTTCGACCACTCCGTCGCGGGCCAGTTTACCGATGGCGTCGGCGACGACTTCTTTTTCCGTGCCTACCCAGGAAGCTATTTCAGAGTGATTGGGAATATTGGAAATAACCCAGGAGCCGTCGCCGGAAGTGTTGGGCGCGCAGATGCGCAGCAATTCATAATAAATCCGCTGGTGGGGGGTGAAGGTGCTGAGGGTGGTAAGGCGGGTGTTCAGGGTGCGGATAAAGCCGGCGAATCTCTTCAGCAGGGCCAGAGCCGATTCCGGACAATTCAACATCAACTGCCGGAAATCCTTGCTCGGCAACTTGGCGACAAGTGTAGGCTCGATGGCGGTAACCCGCGCCGAACGTTTTTTCGAATCTATGGCCGACAACTCGCCGAATGAGTCTCCTTCGCCAAGCTCGGCCAGGGCGACCTGCTTGTTTTCAGCAAGGAAGTCCATCGCCTTGACCTTGCCCTTGACGATGAAGTAGACGCAGGTCGAGGTGTCGGCGAGATCAATGATGATTTCGTTGGGAGCATACTCAAACCACTCACATTTTTTTTCGATATCGGCGATTATATCAGGAGGAACCTCGACCAGAAGGGATGCGCCGTTGAGGTTTCTTTCCGGGTCGATGCGCGGTGGGGTTTTTTTGTTCAAGGCGCGAATATCCTGCTATGGGGTCGCCGGGGCTGTCGGTTTCTGATTTTTGTGGAACAAATAATAAAAGGCCAGATTGTTTCGGACATCATCTTCGCCCAAATCCATTCTGGCGATCGCTTCGGCTTCATCCATGTTGCCGGCTATGCCGTGAAAAAGGGCCAGATTTTGGCGAATTTGCAGGTTGCGGCGACCGACGTTGGCGGCGTGTTTAAGGGTGATGATCGCGGTCTTTACGTCCCCTGCCTGGGCATAAGAGATGGCCATGTTATTCAAAATGACGGAGTTGCCGGGAGAAAGCGCGTCAGCTTTCCGATAAGATTCCAGGGCCTTGTCGAATAATTGCAGCATATCATAAGCGATGCCCATGGCGGAATAGGCTTCCCAGTTTCCCGCATCTTTTTCCGTGGCGATTTTCAGATAGCCGACGGCTTCGTCTGCCGCTCCCGCCGCCAGTTTTGCCTTGCCCAGTTCCATCAGAAACGGAGCAAATTCGGCGAATGTATTTATTTTGGCTTCCATAATTCCGGCAGCCTCGGCGGATGATCCTATGTAACGCAGGGACTTGGCCAGCTCCAGCAGCACGCCGAGGTCCTCAGGATGTTTCTCGTGGAGGTTCCGGTAGTGTTTCGCCGCCGAGGCATAGTCATGTTTTTGTTGGGAGGCCATCGCCGCCTGATGCACGGATTCGGTAATTCCCGCCTCTTTCGCGTTCTCCGGTTCTTCGGCGCAGCCGCCGATAAAGACAAGCAAAAGAGCGAGGGGCGCTGATTTACGAAATAAATTAATCATGATCAAACAAGGAAAGGCTCCAAGCCGGAAGGCGCATCTGCGGATGTTATGCTAATTTGAGAAAAACTCAAGCCGGGCGTTTCCAAGGCCGCATGAACTTCTTTGTTTCACGGCCTTTAGGTGATAGCCTGAATGAGGGGCTTATGGTGAATAGCAATGGCCGGCATCAACGAATCATCTCCCATCAGCGCAGCCCGATCCACCGTCGATAAGCAAAGGCAGGACGGGGAAAGGAAGCGTGGCCCCAAGGAAAAGCCCAAGCGTCCGCCCATGCGCGAGAGCGTTTCCGATGTCATCTTCATTATGGGCATTCCCGCCGCAGAAGTGACGCCCAAGGTTCAGGAAGCCATCTCCATCATAATGAACGAGCTTGACCATATGCGCGGGCAAATGAATTACGCCCACGACCATATTGCCTGGCTGGAGGGGCTGTCCGAGGAACATTCCTTCCTGCCTGTTATGAATGCTCGCGGCTTTATGCGGGAGCTGTCGCGGATTATCACCCACTCCGCACGGATGGAAACCGTCAGCAGCCTGCTCTGTGTTCATTTTATGAACATTGAGGATATACGGCGCGACCACGGCTATGCGGCGGTTAAATCGGCGTTGACGAACGCCGTTGACGTCATAAGCGGCAAACTCCGCGCAACCGACATCATCGGCAGCCTGGGAGGAGACGACATCTGGGTTATTCTTACCGTGGTCAACGGCGAGGAGGCTAAAATGAAAGCCCTGGAACTGACCCGCGCCATAGAGGAGAGCGGAGCCGTTCATAAAGGCGACGTCATCTTCCTGAAACCGGCCTGTGGAGTTCACGTCCTCCCGGCGGGAGAGACCGGAGAAGCAGCCGTCGATGCCGCCGACCATGACATGCGGGCCGAAATCAGGCGATAATGTCGGGCAACAGGCTGTTCTCGATTTTAAGGATGTTGTCCTTGATCGCCAGCTTGCGCTTTTTAAGGCGTTGCATTTCCAGTTGGCTGAAGGAGCCGTCCTCGGTGACGCGGGCGATCTCATCATCAAGGGCGCGATGCTCGGCTGACAATTCCTTAAGCCGTTTCATCAGTGATTTCTTGTCTTCCATGGTTTCTTATATCCGACCAGCCTCGTAAAATCATACCAGATGTTTTTCAAAAAAGGTAACGGCGTTATACGGTATTTTTTGTTTCATATAAGGCCCCGCATGCAGTATAATCAACGGTCGAGTCGGCGTATCCACTTTGGGGAGGAATGACATGAGTCTGGCGGAGAGAATCGAGGCGCTGAAAGCAAAACACCAAGTTCTCGAAGAAGCCCTTGACGAACAACACAGTCGCCCGAAGCCTGATGAAGATGAAGTTCTCACGCTGAAAAAACAAAAACTTCGAATTAAGGATGAATTGTTGTCTTTAATAGGATAGCCGGCTGACGACTCAAAGTCGGAGTCGCCGGTCGGCATAGTCGGCGCCGTTCGTAAAGTCGCCGGCGGGGCCGGCGGCGTTTCGGCGTTGGTCGGCGGCGGTCGCGCCGCCGGAAGGGGTGTGTTTTTATTTTCCGGGATTCATGAATTACAGCAGCCTCTACGCCGCCCTCGGCCTTGACGGGGAAGACCTGACGAGCGGCGATCTTGTCGTCCGTTCTCCCGTTGACGGCGCCGAGATGGCGCGGGTAAGGCGCCATGACCCGGCGGACCTGGATGCCGCCGTCAACCGCGCCGAAACTGCCTTTCTTGAATGGCGCTCCGCGCCGGCGCCGGTGCGCGGGCAATTGATCCGCCTGTTCGGCGAGGAACTGCGGTCCCACAAGGAGCCGCTGGGCAGGCTGGTGACCGTGGAGTGCGGCAAGATTCTCCAGGAAAGCCTCGGCGAAGTGCAGGAAATGATCGACATCTGCGAGTTTGCCGTCGGCCTGTCGCGCCAGCTTTACGGTCTGACCATCGCCTCCGAGCGCCCCGGTCATCGGATGATGGAGACATGGCATCCGCTGGGGCCGATAGGGGTGATTTCGGCCTTTAATTTTCCGGTGGCCGTTTGGGCGTGGAATTTTGCCGTTGCCGTCGTTTGCGGCGATTCGGTGGTGTGGAAGCCTTCGGAACTTACTCCCGTCTCGGCCTTGGCCTGCAAGGCGCTGTTTAAACGCGCCCTCTGCCGCTTCGCCGAGGACTGCGGCGGCCCCGCCCCCGACGCTCTCCTGGAAGTGACGATCGGCGGGCGCGACATCGGTGAACTGCTGATTGATGACCGCCGCCTGAAATTGATCAGCGCCACCGGAAGCTGCGCCATGGGACGCGCCGTCGCTCCCCGGATAGCGGCCCGTTTCGGGCGTTCGCTGCTTGAACTGGGCGGCAACAACGCCATGATCGTCGCGCCGTCCGCCGACCTCGAACTGGCGGTGAAGGCCATCCTGTTCGCCGCCGTCGGCGCCACCGGCCAGCGTTGCACGACGCTCAGGCGGTTGATCGTCCATGAGGACATCTACGCCGCCCTGACGGCGCGGCTGAAGGCCGCTTATGACGGCATCCGCATCGGCGACCCGCTGGAGAGCGGCGTACTGGCCGGTCCGTTGATCAACGCTTCGGCTTTTCAGTCGATGGAGGCGGCGCTCGGCAAGGCGGCAAGCGAGGGCGGCGCGGTCTTCGGCGGCGGGCGGGCGATGAAGGACCGCTACCCGAACGCTTACTACGTCAAACCGGCCCTGGTCGAAATGCCGAAACAGACCGGCGCGATGAAGGAGGAAACTTTCGCTCCTATACTCTATATTATGAAATACCGGGAGATGGATCAGGCTATCGCTCTCAATAATGACGTGCCTCAAGGCCTGTCGTCTTCCATCTTCACCAACGATGTGCGCGAGGCCGAGATTTTCATGTCGGCCGAGGGCAGCGACTGCGGCATCGCCAACGTCAACATCGGCCCCTCCGGCGCCGAGATCGGCGGCGCTTTCGGCGGCGAGAAGGAAACCGGCGGCGGACGGGAATCGGGATCGGACGCCTGGAAGAATTACATGCGCCGAGCCACCAACACCATCAACTACTCCGCCGATCTGCCCCTGGCCCAGGGCGTCGAGTTCGACATTACTTATTAAGCCGATCAGACACTATGACATGGGCGGCTTCCCGTGATAAGGAAGTCGTCTGTTTTGCAGGGAAGGGAAAATAATGGGCGATCCGGTCGCGCTTTCCGGCGATATCGCGGTGTCTTTCGAGTTTTTTCCGCCGAAGAACGAAAAGATGGAGACCGCCTTGTGGGACAGCGTTCAGCGCCTGGCCCCTCTCGGTCCCCGCTTCGTCTCGGTCACCTACGGCGCCGGGGGATCGACCCGCGAACGCACCCACGCCACGGTGACGCGCATCCGCAAGGAGACCGATCTGGAGCCGGCGGCTCACCTTACTTGCGTAGGCTCATCCAGAGACGAAGTAGACGCCATCGCCCGCCGCTACTGGGAAGACGGCATCCGCCACATCGTCGCCCTGCGCGGCGATCCGCCCGAGGGCAGCGCGGCTTACCGGCCCCACCCCGACGGCTACGCTTATGCCGCAGATCTGGTGAAAGGGCTGAAAAAGATCGCCGATTTCGAGATCAGCGTCGCCGCCTACCCGGAGACCCACCCTGAGGCCAAAAGTCCGAAAGCCGACCTGGACAACCTCAAGCGCAAGATCGACGCCGGGGCCGTCCGCGCCATCACCCAGTATTTTTTCGACCCCGATGTCTACCTGCGTTTCCTCGACCGCGCCCGCGCCGCCGGCATTACCGTGCCTATCGTGCCGGGCATCCTGCCGGTGACCAATTTCAAGAACCTGATCCGGTTCAGCGCCAACTGCGGCGCCGCCGTGCCTGACTGGCTGGGCAAAATGTTTGACGGCCTGGATGACGACCCGGAGACCACCAAGCTGGTCGCCGCCGCCCTGGCCGCCGACCAATGCCGAAAACTTCACGATAACGGCGTCGATCAATTTCACTTCTATACCGTCAATCGCGCCGACCTGACTTTCGCCATCTGCCATATCCTGGGCGTCAGGCCGAAATGAGCGAAGACGCCGAAACACGGATCAGTGCGCTGCTGGCCGAACGCATCCTGGTGCTGGACGGCGCTATGGGGACGATGATCCAGAGACATGATCTCGGAGAAGCGGATTACCGGGGAGAACGCTTTGCCGGTCACGGCCACGATCTCAAGGGCAACAACGATCTGCTCACCCTGACCCGCCCCGATATCATCGGCGGCATTCACCGATCCTTTCTTGATGCCGGGTCCGATATCCTTGAGACCAATACTTTCAACGCAACATCCATCTCGCAGGCCGATTATGGTCTTCCCGGCATTGCCTACGAGTTGAACCTTGAAGGCGCCAAGCTGGCCCGCGCCTTCGCCGACGGCGCATCGACGCCCGACAAGCCGCGCTTCGTCGCCGGAGTCCTGGGGCCGACCAACCGCACCGCCACCATGTCGCCCGACGCCAATGATCCCGGTTTCAGGAACATTGCCTTTGACCAACTGGCGGACGCCTACACCGAAGCCGTCTGCGGTCTGGTCGATGGCGGCGCCGATATTCTGCTGGTGGAAACGGTGTTTGACACCTTGAATTGCAAGGCGGCGCTGTATGCCGTCTTCGGCTATTTCTCCAAGTACAAAGTATCGCTGCCGATAATGATTTCGGGAACTATCGCCGACGCCTCGGGACGCACCCTCTCCGGACAGACGCCGGAGGCCTTTTGGAACTCGGTGGCCCATGCCCGCCCCTTGAGCATCGGCTTTAACTGCGCCCTCGGCGCCGGGGACCTGCGCCCGCACGTTCAGGAATTGTCGCGCATCGCCGGCGTTCATGTCAGCGTCCATCCCAACGCCGGCCTTCCCAACGAATTCGGCGGCTACGACGATTCCCCGGAGTACATGGCCGAAGCGCTGCGCGAGTTTGCCGAAAGCGGCTTTGTCAATATCGTCGGCGGCTGTTGCGGCACCACGCCCGAGCATATCGCCGCCATCGTCAGGGCGGTAAAGGGAGTTCCGCCCCGCCCTGTTCCGAAGATCGAGCCGCATTGCCGCCTCAGCGGCCTGGAGCCGTTGAACTTCGGTTCGATCACCGGCTTCGTCAATGTCGGCGAGCGCACCAACGTCGCCGGCTCGGCTCATTTCAAGAAGCTGATCATTGAGGAGGACTACGAGGCCGCTGTCGAGGTGGCGCGCCAACAGGTGATCAACGGCGCCCAAATTATTGATATCAACATGGATGACGCCATGCTGGACGCCGAGGCCGCCATGGTCCGCTTTCTTGATCTGATAGCGGCCGAGCCTGACATCTGCCGCGTGCCGGTGATGATCGACTCGTCCAGATGGCCGGTGATCGTCGCCGGCCTCAAGCATTTGCAGGGCAAGGGAGTGGTCAATTCCATCAGCCTCAAGGAGGGCGCCGAAGACTTTATCGACAAAGCGACCGAGATTGCGCGTTATGGGGCGGCGGTGGTGGTCATGGCCTTCGATGAGGACGGCCAGGCGGACAATTGCCGGCGCATGGTCAATATCTGCGCCCGCTCATATGATCTGCTGACGCTGGTCGTCGGCTTTCCGCCGGAAGATATTATCTTTGACCCCAACATCTTCCCCATCGCCACCGGCATCAGGGAACACGATAACTTTTCCGTTGAGTACATCGAGGCGACGCGCCTGATCAAGGAGACCTTGCCCCACGCCCTGATCAGCGGCGGAGTGTCCAACATGTCGTTCTCGTTCAGGGGCAACAACCCGGTGCGCGAAGCCATGCACGCGGTGTTCCTCTATCACGCGGTCAAGGCCGGCATGGATATGGGCATCGTCAACGCCGGTCAGCTCGCCGTCTACGCCGATATCCCGAGCGACCTGCGCGAGCGCGTCGAGGACGTGGTCCTCAATCGTCGCGCCGACGCCGTCGAGCGTTTGCTGGAGGTGGCCGGCAACGTCAAGGGGCAGACCAAAGAGGGCGCTGATCTAACGTGGCGCAAGGGTACGGTCGCCGAGCGTCTGGCCCACGCCCTGGTCAAGGGCATTGCCGAGTATGTGGTGGACGACGTGGAGGAGGCCCGCCAAGCCGCCCTGCATCCCATCCATGTCATTGAAGGTCCGCTGATGGACGGCATGAACGTGGTCGGCAACCTGTTCAGCGAGGGGAAGATGTTTCTGCCCCAGGTGGTAAAAAGCGCCCGCGTCATGAAACAGGCGGTTGCTTACCTTCAGCCCTTCATCGAGGCGGAAAAAAAAGACGGCCCCAGCGCCAAGGGGCGCATCCTGATGGCCACGGTCAAGGGCGACGTTCATGACATCGGCAAGAACATCGTCGCCGTGGTGCTGCAATGCAATAACTACGATGTCATCGACATCGGCGTCATGGTTCCCTACGCCGGGATCATCGAGGCGGCCAGGAACGAAAAAGCCGACATCATCGGCCTCAGCGGCCTGATCACCCCGTCCCTGGAGGAAATGGCCGTCGTCGCCAAGGAAATGGAGCGCGCCGGCCTGACCGCGCCGCTGCTGATCGGCGGGGCGACCACCTCGAAGGCGCATACGGCGGTCAAGATCGCCCCCAACTATTCGGGGGTAACGGTGCAGGTGGCCGACGCTTCCAGGGCCGTCGGCGTCGTTTCCAACCTGCTCAGCGAGACGCAAAGGGACGGTTTCGTCGCTTCCGTCAACGAGGAACAGAAGGCGCTGCGACAAAGCCACGCCGCACGCGGTGAAAAAAAACAACCCTCCATCGCCGAAGCGCGTTCGGCCAAACAACGCATCGACTGGAACCTTTACACGCCGCCCCGCCCTGCTTTTCTCGGCCTGAAGACCTTTAATGATTACGACATGGCGATAGTCGCCGGGTACATCGACTGGACGCCGTTTTTTCGCGCCTGGGAGATGAAAGGCGTCTATCCGGCCATCCTTGATGATCGCCGGGAGGGAGAGGCGGCGCGCTCTCTGTTCAACGACGCCAAAGCCATGCTGAAACTCATTATTGATGAAAAATGGCTTACCGCCCGAGGCGTCATCGGCTTCTTCGCCGCCGCCGCCGCCGGCGACGATGTAAAAATATTTACCGATGAATCCCGCTCCAGGGTTCTTGCCGTCATCCCCTTTCTCCGTCAGCAGATGGCGAAAAGCGAAAGCCGCGCCAACTTGTGTCTGGCCGACTTCATCGCCCCTGATGACTATATCGGCGGCTTCGCCCTTACCGCCGGCTGCGGCGTTGACGCGCATGTCGCCGCCTTTACAAGGGACAACGATGACTACCGCGCCATCCTGCTCAAAGCCCTGGCTGACCGTCTGGCCGAGGCCTTTGCCGAGCATATGCACGAGCGGGTGCGCAGGGAGTTCTGGGGCTACGCGCCCGACGAAAATTTGAGCAACGAGGAGCTTGTCAAAGAGGTCTACCGGGGCATACGCCCGGCGCCCGGCTATCCGGCCTGTCCCGATCACACCGGCAAGGCATTGCTGTTCAAGTTGCTGGATGCCGAGAAAAACACCGCCATAACCCTGACCGAAAATATGGCGATGACGCCTTCGGCTTCCGTTTCCGGCTATTATCTGGCTCACCCCGACGCCCGCTATTTCGGCGTCGGCAAGGTGGCGAAAGATCAGGTCGAGGACTACGCCCTGCGCCGGGGCGTAAGCGTTGAGGAAGCCGAGAAATGGCTGGCGCCCAATCTGGCATATGAGCGTTGAACAACGATCCGCTTTTGTTTAGAACCTCTATCCAACAACCCGCTAAAAGGATGCTCCCATGAAGAAGATACTCGCCGCCGTCGCCGTTCTGCTCGTCGCTTTTCCGGCTTTCGCCTCGGAAATGAAGGTGGAAGACATGAAGGTCGGAGCCGGCAAGGAGGCCATTCCCGGACATAAAGTCACCGTCCATTACACCGGCTGGCTCACCAACGGCCAAAAGTTCGACAGTTCCCTGGATCGCGGTCAGCCCTTCACTTTCAATCTCGGCAGCGGCGAGGTGATCCAGGGCTGGGACAAGGGCGTCGCCGGCATGAAGGAGGGCGGAACCCGCCGTCTGACCATTCCGCCCGCAATGGGCTATGGCGACCGCGCCGCCGGTTCCATCCCGCCCGCCTCGACGCTGATTTTTCAAGTCGATCTGCTGAGGGTTCAGTAATTCGCACAAGAGGCAAGATGCCCAAGAACGAACACAATCTTTTTCTTTTTCGGCCACATTCACTCCTTATATGACACCCGAGAACAAACTTGTTGTATATTGGAGATCATTGTCCCATGGAGACTTTCGCCGTGAATCAGGTAAGCGCCATTGTCACCCTCCGTCGCTCGGCTTTAGTTAAGGTAGCCGCTGTTGTCATGGCTCTGGCCATGCCGATGGCGCCGTCGGCGGCTCAGGCCAAGGCGACGCCCGACGGCTTTGCCGATATGGCCGAAAAGCTGTTGCCGGCGGTGGTCAACATTTCCACCACCCAGGTGGTCGAGGGCCATGTCGGCCCCGAGATGCCGCAGCTTCCCCCCGGCTCGCCGTTCGAGGAGTTCTTCAAGGACTTCTTCGAGCGCAACCGTCCGCAGGGCGAGCAAGGCGGACCGGGCGGACAGCCCAACCGTCAACGCAAGGCGACTTCCCTGGGGTCCGGGTTTTTCATTGACGCCAAGGGCCATGTGATCACCAACAATCATGTGATCGCCGACTCCGACGAGATCACCGTCATTCTTCAGGACAACACCCGGCTCAAGGCCGAGGTTGTCGGCCGCGATCCCAAGACCGACATCGCGGTGCTTAAGGTCGATCCGATAGAAGGCATGGTCCATGCCGACTTCGGCGAATCAGATGACGCCAGGGTCGGCGATTGGGTAATCGCCATCGGCAACCCCTTCGGCCTGGGCGGCACGGTGACCGCCGGCATTATCTCGGCCCGCCATCGCGACATTAATTCAGGCCCTTATGATGATTTCATCCAGACCGACGCCTCCATCAACCGGGGCAATTCGGGCGGCCCCATGTTCAACATCGAAGGCAAGGTCATCGGCATCAATTCGGCCATCTACTCACCGTCGGGAGGAAGCGTCGGCATCGGCTTCGCCATTCCCAGCGCCACCGCCGAATCGGTGATCAAGCAGTTGATCAAGCACGGCAAGGTGCGGCGCGGCTGGCTGGGCGTCCACATCCAGGCGGTAACTCCCGAGATTGCCGAAACTCTCAATCTGGAAAAGGCCGAGGGCGCCCTGGTCGCCAGCATCATCAAGGACGGCCCCGCCGAGAAATCCGACATCAAGCCCGGCGATGTCATCACCGGCTTTGACGGCAAACGGATAAAGGAAATGCGTAAGTTGCCGCGCATTGTCGCTGAAACCGACATTGATAAAAAGGTGAAGGTGGATTTGTGGCGCAACGGCGCGAAAATGGTGGTCGAAGTAGACATCGGCAAGCTTGACGACGCCGAACCCAAGGTGGCGTCAAAGGACGCCGGCCCCGAGCCTAAGGCCGAAAAGGAAACCAAAATTGACGCCCTGGGAATGACTATGTCCGCCGTCAGCAGCGCCATGCGCGAGCGTTTCGGCATCGGCGGAGAATCAAAGGGCGTGGTGGTGACCGCCGTTGACGAAGCCGGACCCGCCGCCGAAAAAGGCATCCAGCCGGGCGATCTGGTGGTCGAAATCAGTCAACAGGAGGTAACTTCTCCCTCTGAAGTCGTCGCCAGGATAGAAGAAGCCGTCACCGCCAAGCGCAAGACGGTGTTGCTTCTCGTTGAAAGCCAGGGCGGTCTGCGCTTCGTGGCGTTGAAGCTTGGGAAGGGCTGACCTTTCTTTCGTTCATTACGATATCAACCGGCGGGGCGGTAACGGCTCCGCCGGTTATCATGGCTTTTTCAAAATATAGGTTGTAAAGTCCGTTTTTTTATACTTTAGGGTCGTTCAGGCCATGGCCTTGCCCTCCATCAATAAACAGGAACTGCTGTCTACCCATTTCCTGTTCCGCGATATGGATGCGGCGGTAATCGAGCGCATTGCCAAGCTGGGCGTCACCCGCAAACTGGCCGCCAACGAGGTGTTGTTTCTGAAAGGCGATCCCGGCGACGCCCTCTACGGCGTATTGTCGGGCGAAATCAAAGTCAGCATATCCTCGCCCGACGGCAAGGAAGTCATCCTCAGCATCCTTGAACCGGGCGGCGTTTTCGGAGAAATAGCCCTGCTTGACGGCATGCCGCGAACGGCCAACGCCTCCGCCATGCAGCCTACCGAACTGTTCAAGATACACCGTCGGGAATTCATTGAATTTTTGGGAGGCAACCCCAGTCTGGCCGCTCACCTGCTGAAGATGGTCTGCGCCCGCGTCCGCTCATCCAACGAGTTCGTCGAGGACTACGTTTTCCTTGAACTGTCCGAGCGGCTGGCCAAACGCTTATTAAGCCTGTGCAAATTCCACAGTGAACATGAAACCGACAATAAGCCGGTGGAATTGCGGATTTCCCAGGTGGAACTCGGACAGCTTATGGGAACTTCCCGCGAGGCCGTCAACAGGCAGCTTCAACAATGGCGCAAGCTGGGATGGATCGAGATGAACAAGGGACGGGTCACCATTCATTCGCTCAACGACCTGCAAAAATTCGTCGCCGCCGAAGCATAATTAATAGAAATGGCGACCCCGGCAGGGCTCGAACCTGCAACATCCAGCTTAGAAGGCTGGTGCTCTATCCTGTTGAGCTACGGGGCCGGGCGGCAAATTATTTAACCTGATGGAAGCTGAAATTATCGGCGTAATTCTTTATCAGGAAACGTCCGGCGGCAGATTCGCGCACCTGATAGGACAGGTTATTCCGCTCGGCAAAGGCGACGGCCTGATCCTTGCTTTCAAACTTCAGGCGCACCTGACGGCGCGTATCCGGCGATCCCACCCATCCCATCAGAGGATCGATATAATCGGCGGCGGCGGGTTCGTACTCCAGGACCCATTTGCGGGCGCGCGACGGCCCGGTCTGCATGGCGGACGGCGCCGGTTGATAAATGCGTACTTCAGTCATAGGCGAATCTCCAGCCGTCGTAACTCTTTGTTAACGTTGGTCGGGGAGACTGGATTCGAACCAGCGACCCTCTGCTCCCAAAGCAGATGCGCTACCAGACTGCGCCACTCCCCGTGGGGTGAGAAAGTAAGACGATAGATGATTTTCCGCAAGTCCGCCGCCGATCAAGGAAGGAGAAACAATATGTCACGCTTCGTCATAGTCCTGTTCGTCATGACCTTCGTGTCATTACCGGCTGACGCGCAGTCCCTCTGCGCCACGCGCCTTGATATCATCGACAAGCTGTCCAGCCGCTACTCGGAAGCCCCGACCGCCATCGGCCTTGCCGACAACGGAAGCGTAGTCGAAGTCTTTTCCTCGACGACGGAAAGCTCATGGACCATCATCGTCACTACGCCCGACGGCATAAGCTGCCTGCTGGCTTCCGGAGAAAATTGGGAATCGAGGCCGCAAATAGCCCAGAGAAACGGGGCCTGAGCGATCAGTCTATTTTGCTTGCGATGTAAAAATGGGGTGTTCCACGCTATCCCCTGCTTCAATCCCCAGCCGCTTCGCCGTTCCGGCGTTGACCTCCAGCACCGCGCGCGCCGGCCCGGACGAGGTAATTTTCGCCGGCGACAAAGGCGTCGTGTCGCGGGCAATATTGATAATTCTGCCGTCGTCGGCGATGAACATAATATCCAGCGGCAAATAAGTATTCTTCATCCAGAAGAAAATCGGTTGAGCAGCCTCAAAATCAAATAACATTCCGGCGTCGGACGCCAAGCGGCGGCGGTTTTGTAGCCCTTGACTCCTCTGCGCCGCGCTTACCGCCAGCTCGACGGTGAAGACATGGCGTCCGCCGGCGCTTGCCACGACAAGACGAGAAGTTTCGAACCCCCCGTCTTTGCCGAAAGAAGGGACGGCGCAGAAAAGCAGCAACAGACCGGAAATAACAAGCGCCTTAGAACGCATCAGGATGCCAGCCGACCACGGCGGCCATTACGGCAAAGCCCACCACATAGGCCACGGCCACATGCCAGCCGTGGCGCAGCCAGAGACCGACCGACTTCGCCTCGGGATACATGTTAGAGAGCGCCACGCCGGCCGAGGAGCCGAACCAGATCATCGAGCCGCCGAAACCGACCGCATAGGCAAGGAATCCCCAATCGTAGCCGCCCTGCTTGATGGCCAGCGCCGTCAGCGGGATGTTGTCAAAGACGGCGGAAACGAAGCCCAGCCCCAGCGTCGTCACAGACGAGGCCGACGGCAACTGTTCCACCGGCATCATCGAGGCGCTGAGAACCAGAGATAGCAGGAACATCGTGCCTTTGGCCGTTTCCGGCATCACTTCCCAGTCAGGCCGCCGCCACCATACGGACGCCAGAATCGCCACCCACACCGCTACCCCGATGAAGGGGAAATGATCCGCCATGGTCTTGAACTCGATATTCACAACCATATTGGTGATAATGGCCGACGCCAGAATAACCGCGATGACGCCGACCCGCGTCCAGTCGATATGGGCATGCTCATGGCTGTGCTTCAGAATCGGCGAGTAGGCGTGTTGCTGTTTGGCGCCGACCACCCCGACAACAAGCAGCGCCGCCGCCGCTCCCACATAGGCGGGGATCACCTCCAGCGGCGACACTCCGGAAATCCACATCATGGTCGTCGTCGTGTCGCCGATCACCGACCCCGCTCCGCCGGCATTGGCGGCGGCGACGATGGCGGCGAGGTAGCCGATATGCACCTTGGCCCGAAACAACTGGTGCGCCATGGCGCCGCCGATCAGGGCGGCGGCAATGTTGTCGAGAAAGCCGGAAAGCACGAACACCATCACCAGCATGACAAAGCCGCCTTTCCAGTCGCCCGGCAGGAATTTCGGCAGTTTTATCGGTATGTGGCTTTTCTCAAAATGGCGGGAGAGCAGCGCAAACCCCATCAGCAGACAAAAGAGGTTGGCGATCGTTACCCATTCGTGTCCGAGATGACTGATAAGGCCGTTTACCCCGACGCCGGTCTTAAAGCCGGTGAACAGAATTTTATAACCGGAAATAGCGACAAGTCCGGCGAGGGCCACAAGCAGCGTGTGTCTGTGAAAAAGCGCCACGCCGAGCAGGGTGACGGCGAACAGATAAAAATCGATGGAAATACCGAAAAGGCCAGGGTCCAAAGCGCAGCCTCCCGCCTTACAAAATATTCAGGCCGTCGCCCCGGCTGTTGCTTTCTTGACGCGGCGCTTGACGCGACGCTTGAGGCGTTGCGCTTCCTCCGTCAACTTGAGGTTGCTGGTGCCCAGCAGGTAGGCGTCCAGCCCTCCCTTGTGCTCAATGGAACGAAGCGTGTGATTGCACAGGCGCAGATTTACCGACGCGCCCAGCGCTTCGCTGAGAATTGAGTGGAGTTGCAGGTTGGGAAGATAGCGCCGCCGGGTCTTGTTGTTGGCGTGACTCACTTTATTGCCGGCTTGTACGCCCCTGCCGCTAAGATCGCACCGTCTGGCCATGATACCATTTCCTTTAAACAACATTCCGGGGCTACGGTCCCGGTAGAGGGCGGTTTGTAGGCAAAGGAGCGCCAAAGGTCAAGGGAAATGGAAATTCCCCGTTACTCCACGGTCACGCTCTTCGCCAGGTTTCTCGGTTGATCGACGTCGGCGCCCCTGATTACCGCCGTATGGTAGGCCAGCAGTTGCACCGGAATGGCGTTAAGGATGGGGGAGACGAAGGGGTCCACCCTGGGCAGGATAATTGTCGCGGCGGCCAGCTTGCCCAGTTTTTTAGCGCCTTCGGGGTCGCTGATAAAGATGACCCGCCCGCCACGGGCGATGACTTCCTGCATGTTGGACGCGGTCTTGTCAAACAGCTCGTCGGAAGGGGCGATAACGATTACCGGCACGGTCTCGTCGATAAGGGCGATGGGGCCGTGTTTCATTTCGCCGGCGGCGTAACCCTCGGCATGGATATAGGATATTTCCTTGAGTTTAAGGGCGCCTTCCAGGGCGATGGGATAGTTGGCGCCGCGCCCCAGGTACAGCACGTCGCGGGCCTCGGCCACCTCGCGGGCCAGTTCGCGCAGATGATTATCGTGGTTCAGCACTTCCGCCGCCCGCGCCGGGGCTTCGGTGAGGCAGCGGGAAAGACGAGACTCCGTTTTGCGGTCGATCTCGCCCCGCACCCTTGCCACGGCGATGGTGAGACAGGCCAATACCGTCAACTGGGTGGTGAAGGCCTTGGTCGAGGCGACGCCCACCTCGGGACCGGCGTAGGTTTTCAGCACCGCGTCGGATTCCCGGGCGATGGTGCTTTCCGGCACGTTGACGATGGAAAGGATATGCTGGTTTTGGGCGCGGGCGTAGCGCAGCGCCGCCAGGGTGTCGGCGGTTTCTCCCGACTGGGAGATGAACAACGCCGCGCCGTCCTTGGGCATGGAGGCGCCCCGATAGCGGAATTCGGAAGCGATATCCACCTCTACCGGGATGCGGGCGATGCCCTCCAGCCAGTACTTGGCGACCATGGCGGCGTAAAACGAGGTGCCGCAGGCGACCAACGTCAGTTTGGAGGCTTTGGCCAAATCGAAGGGAAGCTCCGGCAGAGTCACCGAACCCGACGCCGGGTTGATGAAGCTGTGCAGGGTGTCGCCGATCACCTGGGGCTGTTCATAGATTTCCTTGAGCATGAAATGGCGATAACCGGCCTTGCCGATGGCGGCGCCGGATAAATTGGTCAGACTGACGTTACGCTCTACCCGGTTGTCGTCGGCGTCGTAGACGACGGCGGTCGTCGCGGTGATCACCGCCCAATCGCCGTCGTCCAGGTACATGATTTTCTTGGTCAGCGGCGCCAGCGCCAGGGCGTCGCTACCCAGATATGTCTCGCCGTCGCCGAAGCCGACGGCCAGCGGGCTTCCCTGTCGGGCGGCGATCATCAAATCCGGCTCGCCGGCAAAGATGATGCCCAGCGCGAAAGCTCCCTTCAGACGTTTCAGCGTCAGCGCGACGGCCTCGACCGGCGTCTTGCCGTCTTCCATATGCCATGAGATCAAGTGGGCGACCACCTCGGTATCGGTATCCGAGACCAGCACATGGCCGTGGGATTCAACCTCGTCGCGCAGCTCCTGAAAGTTCTCAATGATGCCGTTATGGACCACCGCCGTCTTGTCGGTGGCGTGGGGATGGGCGTTCTTCTCGTTGGGCGCGCCGTGGGTGGCCCAGCGGGTGTGGCCGATGCCGGTCTTGCCGGACAAGGGGGACGCCTTCAGCAGCTTTTCCAGATTGATCAGCTTGCCCTCGGCGCGGCGGCGTTCGATGCCGCCGTCGTTGAGGGTGGCGATGCCGGCTGAATCATAGCCCCGGTATTCCAGCCGCTTTAAGGCTTCGAGAAGCAGCGGCGCCGCTTCCGCCTTGCCGACGATGCCGATAATGCCGCACATGGACGATCAGCCTTTTTTCATTTTTTTAGAAGTCTTTTGCCGGCGATAGTTTCCGGCGCCGTCCTTGATATTTTTTTGTTCGGCGCGGGTCAGCGCCAACGAGTCGGCGGCCACGTCCCTGACGATGACGCTTCCCGCGCCGATGACGGCGCCGTCTCCCACCTTGACCGGAGCCACCAGGGCGGTGTTGGAGCCGATAAAAGCGCCGGCGCCGATGTCGGTGTGGTGTTTGCTGAAGCCGTCGTAATTGCAGGTGATGGTTCCGGCGCCGACGTTGGCGCTTTCTCCCACCCGCGCATCGCCGATATAGCTGAGATGGTTGACCTTGGCCCCGGACTCGATGACGGCGTTCTTGATCTCGACGAAGTTGCCGATATGGGCGTTCCCGGCAATGCGGGCGCCGGGCCGGAGGCGGGCGAAGGGGCCGACGACGGCGCCGTTGCCGACGGTTGCTCCCTCGATATGGCAAAAGGAGCGAATTTCCACATTGTCGCCGATGGTGACGCCGGGGCCGAAAAATACGTTGGGGCCGATGGTGACGTCGCGTCCGATCCTGGTGTCATAGCTGAAATAGACGGTCTTAGGGTCGATCAGGGTAGCGCCGCCGGTCATCGCCGCGTCCCTGAGATTGCGCTGAAGGATGGCCTCGGCCTGGGCCAGCTCGGCGCGTGAGTTGACGCCGACCAGTTCGTCCTCGGCGCCGTCGCCCTTTAATTCCACCATGCCGCAGCGCCAACCTTGAGCGCGGGCCAGGGCGATTATGGCGGTAAGGTAGTATTCGCCCTTGGCGTTATCCTTGCCGATCTTGTTGACCAGCCCGGCCAGCCGCTTGCCGTCAACGGCCATGGCGCCCGAGTTGCACAGATTTATTTTCGCCTGTTCGGGGGAGGCGTCGCCGGCCTCGATAATAGCCTCAACGCCGTCGGCGCCGGCGATGATGCGCCCGTAAGCGCCGGGATCGTCGGGGCGAAAGCCCAGCAGCACCGCCGCCGGATCATGCCGGGAACGCCGCTTCGCAATCAGTTTTTTCATGGCGGACGCCGACAGCAACGGCGTGTCGCCGTAGAGAATCAGCACGTCGCCCGTGAAGTTTCCCAGCGCCGTTAATGCCGTCTTCACGGCGTGGCCGGTGCCGAGTCGTTGTTTTTGCACCACCGTAAGATGGGGGGCGACGGCCTTAACCGCCTCATCCATACCGGGAGCGATCACCACCACTGTTTTTTCGGGCTTAAGCCCGGCGATAGTCGCCGTCAGGCGGGCGATCATCGGCTGCCCGGCCAACGGATGCATGACTTTGGGACGCGCCGACTTCATGCGCGTTCCCATGCCGGCGGCGAGGACGATGACGGCGGTTTTTCTATTGGTCATATTTTAAGCTGTCGTCTGAAGAAGGGGAGACGGCTCGGAACTTGCCATATAGCGACGCCCCCCGCCAAGTCAAAGATTGTTGCGGAGTTTTACAGTAGAGGCTTTCTTGACAGAAAGCGACGCAGCGTCATATATGGCCTTCCCTTAATCACAAAAGGGCGCGTAGCTCAGCGGGAGAGCACTCGCTTCACACGCGAGGGGTCGCTGGTTCAATCCCAGCCGTGCCCACCATTTAATCAGAACATTATCCGATCCGATTTGCCGCGCGGTGAACAGTGACCGCTTCCTCCTGTTCCGTCTCCTCCAGGTATTCGACAATTTCTTTAATGGCGGCGGCAATCTCGGGCAGAAGCACGTTCTCCAGCGCCCGGGCGCGACGCTCCGTCTCGCGGTATTCCTCGGCCAGACGGTTGAGCGTGAGATGGAGTCCGGCCAGTTCCGCCGCCGAGGCGATAAGCTCGGCAAACAGACGGGCCGTATGACGCGCCTCCGGGGAGGGGTTGACGGCGTCGTCGGAAGCCGCGACCGGAGCGGCGGGGGTAAGGCCGGCGTCCACGGTCTCCACTCCGAGAAAGCGGTATTTTTTGAGATTAAGGCGGGTTTCCGCCATATCAAGGGCAGGGTAGACAAAGAGACCCTCCAGCCCGTGCCGGCCGCCGGCGTGCGCCAGCATCCGCCCCGCCTCGTCATGAATTGCGCCGTAGTCGGTTCGCGCCTTGCGGTAACGGTCAAGCCGGCGCAGCAACTCACCCGCAAGCTGCATGCGCTTTTCGTCCAGTAATTCGTAGCCTTCCTCGATAAGCGCGCGCTCATCCCGAAGGTCTATCGCCGTGCTGCGGTTGGGCGAAATTTCCCGTCCCTGGAAGCGCATTCTACCCTCCGCTTCGGCCTTCGCCGAGATAACGGGCGATCTGGGCGTCGCTCAGACGGTTAAGTTCGCCGCGAGGCAAAAGACGCAACACCTCCCAGCCGACGGCCATGCTCTCTTTCAGGGTGCGCGGCTGTTCCTGGCTCACCAGGCTGCGCTCGAAATGATCGCCGAATTCCAGGAAGCATTGGTCAACCGGAGACAAACCGGCCTTGCCCACTACGCTGGCCAGCACCCGCACACGCGCCGCCCGGGCATAGGCCGCGAAAAGCTGGTGGGCCAGCGCCGGATGATCGGCGTCCGTGTAGCCCGCTCCCACTCCGTTGTCCATAAGGCGGGAAAGACTGGGCAGCACATTGATCGGGGGCGATATGCCGCGATGGTGGAGCCTGCGATCCAGCACAATTTGGCCTTCAGTGATGTAGCCGGTAAGGTCGGGGATAGGATGCCCGATATCGTCGCCGGGCATGGTAAGGATGGTCAGTTGGGTCACCGTGCCGGGAAGGCCCTTTATCGCTCCCGCCCGCTCGTAGAGACCGGCCAGATCCGAGTACATGTGGCCGGGATAGCCCTTGCGGCTGGGCACTTCGCCATGGCTGGCCGAGACCTCGCGCAGCGCCTCGCAGTAGTTGGTCATGTCGGTCATGATGACAAGAACATGGCGCCCCTCGACAAAGGCAAGATATTCGGCGGCCGTCAATGCGTAACGCGGCGTCAACAGCCGCTGGGCGCTCGGCCGGCCGGCGAGGTTAAGGAAGATGACGGTATGCTCAAGCGCTCCTGTCTCCTCCATGGCGTTTTTGAAGGTCTCCGCCGTGTCGTGCGGTATGCCGATGCCGACGAAGACGATGGCGAACGCGCCGGCGGCGGCGCCCAGCAGACGGGCATGCTTTGCGATATCGATGGCAAGACGGTCGTGCGGTAGGCCGCCGCCTGAGAAGAGCGGCAACTTCTGGCCCCGCACCAGGCTGTTCATCAGGTCAATGGCGGTGATTCCGGTTTCGATGAAATCAACGGGAGTGGAGCGGAAGGCCGGGTTGATGGCAAGCCCGTCGATGCGCATGCGGCGATGCGCCGCGACAGGCGGCCCGCCGTCAAGGGGGCGGCCGACGCCGTCAAAGACGCGGCCCAGAAGCCCCGGCCCTACGGCAAAATGCAGCGGCTCGGCCATGAAGCGTACGCATGTGTCGCAAAGACCGAGGCCTGCCGTTGATTCCAGCACCTCGATGCCGATTGTTTTCTCATCCAGCACGGCGACGCGCCCGAGGCGGCGCATTCCGTCGTTCCCGATGACCTCCACCGCCTCGTTGAGGCCTACGTTCAGGGTGCGCCTCAGGAAGATGAGCGGTCCATCGATGGCGACGCCGGTTCCCTCGGCAAGAAGTTCAACCTGCATGACCGGCCTCTGTCTTCGGAAGCAGGGCAAAGGCGTCGTCCAGCCGCTTCCAGAGCGCCTGATAATCGGGAAGCCTCTCCTCCCCCATATCCTCTCCCATGCGCAGCAGGGCGCGGAAGATCGGCATTTCGGCAAGTTCCGCCGGTGACGAGCCTGTCGTCAAAGCCTCCTTGGCCCGCTCCATGTAGCGCACGATGATCCGAAGCATGGCGGTTTGGCGGGCGGGCGAGCAGTAGCGGTCGGTCGCGGAGGTGGCCATCTGGCGGAGAAAGCCCTCATTGACCAATTCGGCAAACAGCAACACGAGCTGCTGCTCGGGCGGCAGGGAGTCCTTGCCGACTATACGGGCCAGACGTTCGATGCGGTTCTCCTCATCAAGAAGCGCCAGCAGTAGCCGGCGATGCTCCTTCCAATCGGGGTTGCCTTGCCGCTGCCACCATCCGGACTGAGTATCGGCATCCTCGGAATAAGACTGCAAGGGGTGGATGGCGGGATAGAAGCGGGCCTGAGCGCGGATGATATCCAATCCCCAGAAACAGCGGACATAGCGCTTGGTATGAGTGGTGACAGGCTCCGAAAAGTCGCCGGCCGGAGGGCTTACCGCGCCGATGATGGTAAGCGATCCCTCGTCGCCGGCGAGGGTTTGCACATGGCCTGCGCGTTCGTAGAACTCGGCAAGTCTTGAACTCAGGTAGGCCGGATGTCCTCCTTCGCCGGGAAGCTCGCCCAACCGCCCCGACACCTCGCGCAGCGCTTCCGCCCAGCGGCTGGTGGAGTCCGCCATGAGAGCCACATGCAGTCCCTGATCGCGAAAAAATTCGCCCACCGTTACGCCGGTGTAGATGCTCGCCTCACGCGCCGCCACCGGCATGTTGGATGTGTTGGCTATGATAAGGGTGCGCTCCATGAGGCGGCGGCCTGTGCGCGGGTCTTCAAGTTCTCCGAACTCACGGAGCACCTCCGCCATCTCGTTGCCGCGCTCCCCGCAGCCGACATAGATAATTACATCGGCGTCCGACCATTTGGCCAGGGTCTCCTGCAACACCGTCTTGCCGGTGCCGAAGCCGCCGGGCAGCATGGCGCGGCCGCCGCGCGCCACGGGAAAGAGGGTATCGATGATCCGTTGTCCGGTGATGAACGGCAAGGAAGGCGACAAACGGCGGGAAACGGGGCGCGGTCGCCGCACCGGCCAAGTGTGTGACATGCCGAGCGCGAGCGGCTCTTTGCCGCCGTCGGCGGGAGCCAGACGACAAAGGGTTTCGGTCTTCTCATATTCTCCCTCGGCG
This sequence comes from Rhodospirillales bacterium RIFCSPLOWO2_02_FULL_58_16, assembly GCA_001830425.1. NCBI lineage: Bacteria > Pseudomonadati > Pseudomonadota > Alphaproteobacteria > Rhodospirillales > Rhodospirillales bacterium RIFCSPLOWO2_02_FULL_58_16. The sequence goes on along the minus strand of MIAA01000032.1, from coordinate 8,186 downwards.
GCGATCCATGAAACAAGGCCCTTCATCTCCGGCGGCGCCGGACAGCGCAACCGGCGGGCGGCGTCCATAACCTCGCCGAAGGGAGCGCCGGACGCCAGTTCGTCGCCCTCCTTGACCAACGGACGGAAAAAGAAGCGGCGCGACGGCTCCGGAAAACCGCCCGGCCGCACGAAGGCTTCGGCATTCTTCACATCGAGCGGACGAAGAAGGCCGTCAAAGATGCCCCCGAGAAGTCCGGGTCCCAGGCGCACGGAAAGGGGCCTCCCCGTTCCACGCACCGGATGTCCGGGGCGGAGTCCGGTGGTGTCCTCGTAAACCTGGGCGACGATCTCGCCTTCCTTGATGCGGATCACCTCGCCGAGCAGGCCCTTCTCTCCCACGGCGAGGGACTCATGCACATGAAAGGGGCCGTTAACGCGCGCACGGAGCACCGGACCGCCGATCCAGCTTATGACGGCGTCGCTCACGGGGCGCCTTCCCGTTCACGGGAGACGGCCAGGATATCGCCGAGGAGCAACCCCTCAATGCCGGAACGGTTTACAAGCAGACCCTTCACGGTGCCGTCAAGGCGGGCGCCTTCGGTTGTCATGACAAGTCCCGCCTTGATGGATGAACCGACGGCAAAGAGAGGCGACCTTTCCGCATGCGCCGTGATGCGGGGAAGGTAAATGGATAACTCGTTCGTATCCCAGTCTGCGGGGTGCTCGATGCGCCAGACGCCCGGAAGCAGATGGTCAAGCGCGTGTTCCACCAGCGAGTCGAGCCACAACCGCCGCGTCTTTTGGTCCGCCCAGCGGCGGTGCAAAGCTTCCACCAGCCGCTCCCAGGCCCCTGAAAGGGCTTCCAGTTCATTCTCTTGCCGCTTCTGACGGCGGGCAGTCTCGATTCTCGCCCGCACGACCTCAATCTCGCGTTCGGCGCGACGGCGTTCGTCAACGACGGCGTGATGCACATTAAGACGCGCTTCGCGATGCGCCTGGCGGACGATGCAAAGAGCCTCCTTCTTTGCCGATTCCGTGATATCCCGGCAACTCGCCGCCTCGTGGCTCCGCACGCGCTCCAGGAGCGCGTTGACGCGGGCATCGTCATCATCTTGGGTTATGTTCATAATTCCAAACCCAGAATCCGGCGCAGGTCATGTTCCAGATCGGGCGGCGCGACGCGGTTGCGGCAGTCGGGGACGATGGCGATCAGCGGTCGTCCCGCCCTCAGCGCCCCCTTCAGATGGGCTTTTCCGATGCGCCCCGCCGCATCCGCAGTGAGCAGCACAAGATCGGTTTCGCTCCGCAGGGCAAGGAAGCTATCCTCGACGTCGTCCGGCTCCGGCACAAGAACCTCGGCGCCGGCCAGACGGAAGCCCGCCGCGCTCACCTCGTCGCCGATAAACACAACCACGGCCACGTCAACCGGCCCGGTCAAGGATGAGAATGGCGATGACAAGACCGTAGATGGCGATGCCTTCCGCCAGGCCGACGAAGATGAGCAAGCGTCCGAGGAGTTCCGGTTTCTCGGCAATGGCGCCCACCGCAGCGCTCCCCACCATGGCCACCGCGTACCCGGCGCCCAGCGCCGCGAGACCGGAGGAAACTGCCGCGCCCAGGAAAGCCCATTGCACAATGCCGGGGTCTATGGCGCCGCCGGCTACCGCCGCTTCGGCGGCCAGCACCTTCGGCGCCACGACCAGGACGAACAAGGGCAGAAAAAGAACGATCCCGATGACAATGGATCCGGTAATAAATAATTTAGAAGCATTCATATGGCGCTCCCTCCATAAAGCTGGGGCCGGTGGGTGGGCGGCGACAGGGCGCGAAAGGGACGCCCGTCGGCGCGAAAAAAGCGGATAAAAAACTCAAAAAGCAGAAGACGGGTAGTCTGGATTCCCGTCACTACCCCCTCAAGAACGATGATGAAGATATTGCCGAGAACAAGAACCGTCCAGAAGCCCGCTCCCGGCCCGGCGGCGTCGGCAAGCGCCAGCACGGCGGCGGAAAGCCCGGCATGGGCGATGGCGAAGGCGCCGACGCGCAGGAAGGAAAGCGTGTTTACCGCCAACTGGAAAAGTGTCTCCGCCGCCTCGCCCAGTCCATAAAGCAATGCCTCCCCCAGCCGCCGCCGTGGAGACGCAACGGCATGTCCGGCCAGAAACCAAAGCACGCCCGAAACGACTATCCATATGGCGGAAGGCTCAAGCGGCGACGCAAGCAGACCGAGATAAGCCGCCAGCAATCCGCCGGAGGTGGTGAGCCAGTCCAGCCCTTCGCCCCGCCAGCGCGCCTGCATGAGGTCAAGAAGAATGCCGGCAATCAGAATGACGGCGCCGGCAAGAAGCGTGAAAGCCAGCAGGGCCGCCGGCCGGCTTAAAGGATCAAGCCAAAGGGCGGGAAGAATGTCATCACGGGCAAAGACGCTGCCGAAGAGCAATCCGAAAAGGATAGAGCATGCTCCTCCGGGAACGAGCAGGGAAAGCAGAGGCAGGCGGCGGCGCAGAACGAGGCCGGCAACCAATAAAACGGCTCCCTGGCCGACGTCGGCGAACATGCAGCCGAAAAGGAGCGGCGCGAAAAACGCCACGAGAAGGCTGGGATCGGCATGGTCGGCGCCGGGCGCCCCGAGAAGACCGGCGAAAGCCTCAAACGGCCGCACCCATGCGGGATTGGAGAAAATTATCGGCGGCTCTTTTCCCGCCGGAGGAGTGCGGGTCGCCATCAGGACGGCGGGCAACCGGCAATGGTTCAGGAAGGCGCCCAGGCGCCGGCCGGCGAAATCGTCGGACCATCCCGTGATCCGGGCGAACTGCCCGGTGATGGGCGTTTCCTGGCTGTGATCGGTGAACCAATGCAGACGCTCCATGTCTCCCAACGCGGTAGACAGTGAATACTTCTCGTTGAGACGCCGGAGTTTATCCGCCGCTGTTCGGCGGGAGGCGTCGATCATGGCGAGGCTCGTGTCGATGGTCGTCAGAGTCTCGGCGTTGGCGGGCGGGAGCCATGCGGGGATGGCGATGACGCGGCTCTCGATTATCGCCATCTCGCCCGCAAGCGCGTCCACTGCGTCCGCCGCTCCCAGAACCAAAAGAAAAGCGTCATCTCCCGCCTTCAGGCGCCGCGTCACGAGAGAGGCCGGAATCCTTTCCGGCATCACGCCGTTAGACAGCAGGTAAAGCGCGCTCCTGAGAACGGGACCGCAGGCGGCGAGATGATGCAATTCGGGGAGATGATCGCCGACCTCCATAATGATATGGCGGAGATGTCTGAGGTCGCTCCCTTCACGGCCTGATGATTCGGCATACCGGGTCACGGGACCGGCTTCAGCCGCCCAGCCGCGAATACAAGAAAGCACCCGTTCCATCATTTGCTCGGGGGTCTCGTCCAGATGCGGCGGGCCGAACGCCGGCGCCGGCCAGAAGACGCTATGCCGCCGCGCCGTCTCGGCGAACTCGTCCAGACCCCGGCGCAGAAAGGCAAGATCAAGCCTCGCCATATCCATGGCCGCCGCTTCCAGCTCCACCGATCCGGTGCGCGACAGGCGCTCCAGCACATAGGCAAGCCCGTCACGGGGCGCCAAGAGGCTGAACCAGAAAGCGGGACGCGGCCGTAACATGCTCACTCATTTCTCCTTTTCGGAAAACGAAGGCCCGAACAGGCTGCGGCGGACAAGCCCCCCCCGCAGCCGCTCCAGGTCGAGCGCTACCAGCCCGAGGTGAGCGAAAACGGACGGCGGGCGCTGCGATTCCCTGCGTAAAACGTAAACGAGATCCTTCGCCAACTGATTGCGCGCCGACTCGCTGCCCGCCTCTTCGCTCTCCGCAAGCCGGCTCAGATGGCGGGTGAAGAGCGCAGCGAGATTATCAAGAGCGTGCCGTCGGGTCGGCGTTCGATCCGGCCATAGATCAGCCCAGCGGCAGAGCCAGCCGTCGGCGGGGGAACGGCCCTCGTCGAAGGCGCGGGCGATCGGGGCTAACGGCGATAATTGGAAGGCCTTGCGGCGGTCGGCTGAACTCTTGAAGGCCGCCGGAGCGAGATCATGGTCATCCTGCATCCATTCCGCCACGGGGCGATCACGCAAAAGATGGGAAAGAGCCGGCAGGTCCACCAGCATGGAAACCCAGAGAACGGCCGGGCGCCAAGCCGGCGGCTGCCACGCGGCAACGCGCCTCACATAGGCTTTCCAGTCATAGCGGAGCCGCCGCTCGATATCGTGGCTGCCGGAATCGGCGACAAACGGCCTTACCCACGATTCGAGCGCCGTCGTGCGCGCCACTTCAAGATAGTTGGCCAGACCCTTGCTGGCCTCCATGCGCCGCCAAACGGCTTCGTTCGGGCGCAACCCGTGACGGGCCAGCAACCGGGCCTGACCGTAGGCGAAGCGCTCACGGTCAGCCATGATCGCCGCTCTTTGTGAGGCGCGCCGCCAGACGCTCCACCGCTGCTTCCGGACAATCGGGACGCAGAGCCATGCCTGATATATCGCCTCCGGGAAACGCCGCCTCCCGCCACAAGTCTGCGGAACGGGCTTCTACGGCGTTTTTGCAGCGAATATGGATGGCGGTGATCCGCCGGTGGGCGCGCTCCAGGATACGCCTGGCCAGCCGGCGCGCCTCGTCCGTTTGCGCCTCGTTGCGCTCGCGGCAGTCAAGAATGCGCGCTTCCGCCGCCCGCTCCGCAGCGAGGATTTGATCAATGGGATTATCAAGGTCGGCGTCTTTTCTCTTTTCCATCCTGTCCACCATGCCCCCTTGATGCCCGGTTGACGCCGGCTGAGGCGTCGTTCCAGAAAGGCAATCTTGGCAGTAGTTACGCGCTGAGGCAAGCGTCGACAGTTTTAATGTTGTCAAAATAATAGCATTGAAATCTTCCGGGCATACCCATACAATGTATAGCTATGAAAAACATTAAGCCTTTCAAGCCGAGCGAAAAATTGGCGAAGCAACGGCTTAAGGAGGCTGCCCAAGGCAAACGGCGTTTGCTCTTTTCCCCACACGCCGAATTGCGAATGCGCCAGCGTAAGATCGGGCGCAGGCAGGTGTTGGAAACGCTGGGGCGCGGAACCGTCAGCGAGCCGCTTCATCAGGATATACATGGGGATTGGCGCTGCAACATCAGTTGGTAACATGCGGGGCTGCGCATTACTGTGGGAGCGGTATTCAAGCTGCATGAAAATGGCGAATGGGTAATCATCGCAACGGTATTTGAGGGATAAAGAAATGCTGAAATATGACGATTGCGGGCTGCGGAATATCTGGCTGAAAAACGGCTACCAATATAAGGCAATCAAAGGGCATGGCAAGTGCCTGGAGATAGCCGACATAAACGGGCTGCATCGTTCCATTGCGCACCATTTGGTCAATTACCGCCGGCGATTGTCCGGCGCGGAAATCCGCTTTCTTCGGGTGGAAATGGGCATGTCACAAAAACGACTGGCCGATTGCCTGGGCGTTGATGAGCAGACAATTTCTCTGTGGGAACGAAGCAAACGCCGCCCGACAGTGGCCGCAGAAAGGATGCTGCGCCTGCTTTATCTGGAACATGCTGACGGCAAAACCAAGGTGGCGAAAATGATTGCTCAGTGGAACGACACAGACCGGCAAGAACTGAAAGAAGAAGCTAGGCAAGTATTTCAGGAAACCGATGACGGATGGCGCATGGCGGCCTGACGAGGGGCGCAAGTCGGATCGCCCCCCCCTCACCGGCCAGATTGACGTTCGCGGGGTTTGCGCGTGATTGAAAATAGAGATGCCGCTTGTTGAACCGTCCAATTTGGACTAACATTAGTCCACTTAATCAGAGCGAGGTGCGCCATGCAAACTGTCAACATCCATGAAGCCAAGACTCAATTCTCCCGTTTTGTCGATCAAGCCGAAGCGGGCGAGGAGATTGTGATTGCCCGCGCAGGCAAGCCGGTAGCGCGTCTGGTGGCGTTGGAAACACTCGCCGGCAAGCCGCGCAAGCTGGGGCTGGGCAAGAAACACTTTACCTTCCCTGAACAATTTGACCGCTTGAACGCCGGCGAAATGATCGAGATGTTTGAGCAAGGCAAGTAAATGTCCGCGCATGTTTATTTGCTGGATACCAATGTGTTGCTGGCGGCATTGCTCGCGCCGGAACGCTTGCCGCCGGAAGTGGCGGCAGGTTTAACGGATGCGTCCAATACAGTGTATTTCAGTGCCGCGAGCATCTGGGAGATTGCAATCAAGCGTTCGCTGAATCGGGCGAATTTTGATTTTTCACCCGAGGATATTCATCGGCTGGCGCGGGATACGGGCTTTGCCGAGTTGCGGGTGAATGGGGAGGATTGTTACCCGTTAGTGAATTTACCCTGGCGTCACCGCGACCCGTTTGATCGTTTGCTGGTCGTACAGGCGCAATCGTTGCCTGCCTATTTACTCACCACTGATGGCGTGTTGCGCCAATACTCCGAATTGGTGGTTCACCTGACTTTGAAACCATGAGCGCCCCCCTCTGCCGGACGGCCTGTGATCAGCGAGTCAGCTTGTCAGCGTCGATGTGTTTTCAGCCGTTGTTCGACGAGACCAATCAAATCACCCGCAGGAATGTTCAGTGCGTCGGCGAGACTAAAAATCGTTGCGAGCGCCGGGCCTTTTTCGGCGCGCTCAAGGGCGCTGATATGACTGCGCTCGGTTTCCGCACGTTCGGCAAGTTGGTCTTGCGTAAGCGCCTGCTGCAAGCGTAGTTCCCGCAACACCTCGCCGAATATCGTCGCTGGTAATTTTTTGTCTTTCATGGGTAGATGAGGTTTGCTCAAGCCATCGGGCTTGTCTGCATACGGATGCATGCATCAGGGCGTCAGCTTTTCTGGGGAGAAGACATAATGCTTCAATATCAGAACCGAATCTCTTGGTGCATTGCCATTTTCATGGCAATTTTTCTTTTGCCCTATCAGGCAGTTGCAGATGATATTGCAGAGTCGAACAAATTATTTGTGCAGGCTGCCATATTTGTTCGTCAGGCAGATAATTCGGATAATCCGGTTTTAGCATCGGAGCTTTATACTAAGGCGCTTAGGTTGCTGGCAGAAATTGAAGCCAAATATCCAGGCACTGACTTGGCCGTCAAAATAGCTTCTTATCAGCAAATTGGAGCTATAAGCCGAAATGAAATTGAGAAAAAATTAATCAGTAATATTACAACTTTCAGGCATTCACAGAAAGAAACTGAAGCTCCTCAAATTGCTTCTTCTGCTCCTGTGATTATGCCCATCCCACAACCTCAGGAGCCTATTGTTATTAATAAAGCGAGTAAGTCAGAAATAGGTTCATCTGACAGGAGATATTTTGCACGGCTGGGGGTCGCCCATTCTGCTCCAGAAGACCTAAACGTTGAGCTTAATAAGGAAGACACTCACGGCAAAGCAACACTTTCTGAAAATACCGGTTTTGAGGTGGCCTTGGGGCGAAATGTCGGGTCATCCTTCAAATTTGAATTTGAGTTAGCAAGAAGGAATTTTGACGCCGGAAGCATTGAAGGAACGGTTACGGGAAAAAAACGTGGCTCTGCTGACCCTTCAGGTAATGTTGATTTCTATAACGCGACGCTTGATGGGTATTACGAATTGCCCGTGGCATGGCCCTTCAAGCCATATGTGGGAGGAGGATTAGGGGGAGCGTATGTCAAAGCAAACGATATTTCTGTGCCCCAAAAGAGCGACGCTGGAAAACGTACTTTTAACAATCACGCATGGGTGCCGTCCGGGGCTTTGATGGCGGGAATCAATATGCCCATAAACACAAATCTGGATTTTGATCTGGGGTATAAATACATGATGGTCGGGGATGTTACGGGTACAAGAGAAAACAAGAGCGGCAGTTCGGATATCATCAAGATTCACAACTTTATGGCCGGCTTGCGGTACTACTTTGATCAATGACTATCCGGTTGGCCTGACGGTAATGAAGGTGGCAAAGGAATTGCGTGTTTCCCGCGTCACGCTTTCCAAAGTGCCGGCAGAGCCGGAGCGACAACCGGGTCCGAATATCAGGCCGCTCGACAGGTTGGCCGCATAATTGTTCAAAGCCGCCGCCACCGGCCTGACTCCGGCGGATGTTTCCCACAATTTAACCCCTCCTAACCTCCCCTTCATAAGGCTATCGTATTCACACATCTCAGTTTAAGCCAATTTTCGATTCCGATTCTTGCGCCGCTCATGCGCCACACATTCCAAAAAGAATC
>MIAA01000031.1:39086-49582 GCA_001830425.1 Rhodospirillales bacterium RIFCSPLOWO2_02_FULL_58_16 | reverse complement strand
TAAATATGAACAGGGCTTTGGCGGCATGATCAGCAACCGGAATACACCTTAACTTCGCCGCCGAACTGTCCAAACAAGTAGGACCACCTCATCCTGTGGGCATCTTTGAGCGATACTTGACCCTATGGGTTGCTCTTTGCATCGCGGCGGGCGTGACGCTCGGCTACTATTTTCCGGCCCCCTTCCGGGCCATTGGAGGGATGGAAGCGGCGAAGGTCAATCTGCCTATGGCGCTGCTCATCTGGCTGATGATTATTCCCATGCTGCTGAAGATCGATTTCGGCGCTCTGCATCAGGTGAAGAAGCATTGGAAGGGCATCGGCGTCACCCTGTTCATCAACTGGGCGGTCAAGCCCTTCTCAATGGCGCTTCTGGGCTGGTTGTTCGTGAACCACCTCTTCCGCCCCTTCCTTCCGCCTGAGCAGATCGACAGTTATATCGCAGGGCTGATCCTGCTGGCGGCGGCGCCTTGCACGGCTATGGTCTTCGTCTGGTCGAATCTCTCGAATGGCGAGCCGCACTTTACCCTTTCACAAGTGGCCCTCAACGATGTCATCATGATTATCGCCTTCGCGCCCATCGTGGGCCTGTTGTTGGGACTGTCGTCAATCACGGTGCCGTGGGACACGCTTTTCCTTTCGGTGGTTCTATACATCGTCGTGCCGGTGATCATCGCCCAGGGCTGGCGGATCGCCTCGCCAATGCGCAACGCAGCCGGTTCAATTTGGTCGGATAATGCTCTAAGGCCGGTTTCGCTGGTTTCGTTGCTTGCCACGTTGGTGCTGCTGTTCGGCTTCCAAGGCAATCAGATCATCTCCCAGCCGCTGATTATCATACTGCTGTCCGTGCCGATCATCGTCCAGGTCTATTTGAATTCCGGCCTGGCCTATCTTTTGAATCGCAAGCTGGGCGTGGCGCATTGCGTAGCCGGCCCCTCCGCCTTGATCGGCGCGTCCAATTTCTTCGAACTGGCGGTGGCGGCGGCGATTACCCTGTTCGGCTTAGAGTCGGGCGCGGCATTAGCGACCGTCGTTGGGGTGCTGATCGAGGTTCCGGTGATGATCTCGGTAGTCGGCATGGTCAATCGCTCTAAAGACTGGTACGAGGAAGGGATATGATCCAAGCGACCCGAAACAGACGGTGCGGGTGCTGACGGTTATGCTGGCGGAGGAGTATTAGGTCATGATATTTACTCCATTCTCGATGTGGAGGAGGTGTGAGAAGATCATGCTCGTTGCCCCCCCCTCATCCGTGATTTTGCATAAAAAATCTTGCGAAACCAATGGTGGCGGTTAACACTGCCCGGATGATAGGAGTTGACTTATTTTCAGGGGCAGGGGGGATGTCGATTGGCGCGACTATGGCGGGCGTTGACGTACGTTTTGCTGTGGAGGCTGATCCGCATGCGGCGGCAACCTACCGCTTTAACCATCCTGACGTCATCGTTTTCCAAGACGATATCCGCCGCTTAAAGGATTTTTCACATCTTCGGTTTGATGACGAGGTCGTTGTATTTGGGGGGCCGCCGTGCCAAGGTTTTTCTACCTCTAACCAGCGAACACGATCAGCATCCAACCCAAACAACTGGTTATTTAGGGAATTTTTGCGTGTCGTTTCTGAAATTGGCCCTGACTGGGTCGTCTTCGAAAATGTCCGTGGCATCCTCGAAACCGAACACGCCTTTTTCGTTAATTTGATCAAGAAGTGTTTAGAGAATCTTGGCTATACGCTTTCGTATACTGTTTTGAACGCAGTCGATTTTGGCGTTCCGCAACGCCGGTTAAGGTTATTTGTTATAGGGTCGCGGCAAGGTGTACAGGTCCCTTTTCCTGCCCCGACATGCAAGAAGCCTGTTTCGGTTATGGAGGCCATAGGAGACCTTCCTGATCTTGAAAATGGGGCAGCAGTCGATCTTATGGATTACAAGAGCGAACCCGTGTCTGATTACGCCTACCGGATGAGGGGCAATAAAAAAATCGCCACTAACCATCTCGTTACACATAATGCCAGTTATGTTGTTAAACGATATTCCCATATTCCACCGGGAGGCAATTGGGAGGATATCCCAAGTCGGCTAATGAAAAATTATGCAGATAAGTCGAGGTGCCATACCGGTATTTATCGTCGGCTCAAATTGAAAGAGCCGTCCGTTGTGATCGGAAATTACCGCAAGAACATGCTGGTCCATCCTACGCAGGATAGAGGGCTTTCTGTTCGGGAGGCGGCAAGGCTTCAATCGTTTCCAGACTGGTTTCGTTTCATGGGGTCTATCGGTTTTCAACAACAGCAGGTGGGTAACGCTGTTCCTCCTATGCTTGCAGAGGCAGTGTTTCGGAGCGTTATTGATGTTTCACGCGGAGTGAAAACCCGTGTGGCAGCATAGTAGAGGCAATTGATGGAATTGGTGGAGGGAAGTCTGGAAGAAACTCTGCAGCACCTCGCAAAAGAGAAGCCCGATGATTTTCCTACAGGTCACACCAATCTAAATTATTTTAAACGATACACTGATTTACGCGATAAGCTTAATGCTGAATTTCACCCACACGTCCGAACTGGAGCGATGATCACTGATGGCGGTCTCCTTACCGACCATGGTCCAGATCATATTAAGACGGTTATCAATCGCTCGGGTCAGTTGCTTCATATCAAAGATGACAAGCAAGGGTACGATCTTACTGGTTACGAGATTTATCTTCTTCTTGTCGCTATCCATTTTCATGACGTTGCGAACATTCTTGGTCGCGACGATCACGAGAAACGCATTGGCGATGTGATGGCAAAATATTCATCGCACCTGGGCGATAGCGTCGAGCAAGAATATATTCAAAAAATCGCTGGCGCACATGGGGGCAATATTGATGGCGATAAAGACACGATTTCTCGTCTACCGTACGAAGAGCCCGTAAATTGTAAGCGTATCCGGCTTCAAATTCTTGCTTCAATTCTTCGTTTTGCAGATGAATTAGCCGATGATAGTTCTCGTGCGAGTACGACCATACAAGAATTTAATAACATCCCTGGAGGCAGCGAAGTCTTTCATAAGTATGCATCTTGTCTTAATTCTGTCATGGTGGACCCGTCCGCGAAATCTGTTGAACTGCATTTCTTTGTGAACGTTGCGGACCTGACCCGTACCTTTGGGAAGAAAACAAATGATGGTGTTGAGCAGGTATATTTGTTGGATGAAATTTATTCTCGCACGCTTAAAACGCACATTGAGCGAATATACTGTAGCCGTTTCATGGTCCCGTTCGTAGATATAAGAACGATTTATGTCCGAGTTAAAGGGCTTCGAGCGGGTGAGGAAATCGGTGAGAAAATGCCAACGATTGATTATCGGCTTGAAGAAACGGGATACCCTGAAGCGAAGAAAGGCGGGGTGCTCAACATGTGCGGGATTAGCCGAAATTGGAATGGTGGTCCGAAGAAATTAACAGGCGAGGTTTTGGCAAAAAAACTTATAAAAGATGCCAAAAATAAGGGGAACGGCGATGCATAACCCATTCGACGTTCAAACGCCTGAAAATTTATCAACAGAAGATATGATTTCTCTTTTTGTGTCGGAAAATACGGACTACTACCAAATAGAAAAGGCTGGTCATACTTTCATTTCCGGTCCGCGCGGGGCTGGGAAAAGCATGATTTTTCGTTTCTTGGAACCGGACTGTCAGTGCCGACACACCGGGAAAAAACTGTCAAAACTTGAGTATTACGCTGCTTATATTCCTATCAAAGAAACAGACTTGAATCTGCCTGAATTAGCCCGCCTACAGGCTAAACATGCGACGATAGTTCTTAATGAACATGCTCTGGTGATACACGTCGCAACCAAGTTTTTTGTTTCGTTGGCTGAGCGAGCGCCGATTGAAGGCGCTAGCGAAAAAAAGAACATCCAGCAATATGAAAGTTTTTATTATGATAAATTATCGAAACTTTTATTCCGTAGCGGATGGAAGGATGAACTTCCGTCACTTAAATGCTGTAAAAACATTAAAGATCAATTGAAAATTACGCTGTCTCTATTTGATGATGTATTTGGACAATTGAATCATTATATGAGGAAATTGTCTTTCTGTTCAGAGGTTCTTCCATATGAAGGAACTTTATTTGGATACACAGATTTTCTTGTGCCACTAATTAAGGCGCTAAAAGAGTCCCCCTTTATGCCAGAGGGCCCAATTTTTTTACTTATTGATGATGCAGATAACCTGAATAAATCTCAGGCGATGGTGCTCAATTCGTGGGTAGCCCGAAGGACAACAGGCTTTTTATGCCTGAAAGTGTCTGCTCAGGAAGGAGAGTATAAGACTTATGCATCAGTAGGTGGGCAACGCATTGACGCGCCTCACGATTATTCAGAGTTCAATATCTCTGATAAGTACACAAGTCGATTTGATAATTTTAAAGTCCGAGTTCGAGATATTATTGCAAAACGCTTGACTCATCACGGGGTTGAAAAAACGCCGGAAGACTTTTTCCCTGTGAATAAAAAACAAGAAGAAGAGATAAAGGCTATAGGTGAAGAAATTGCGAAAGTATGGTCTGAAAGGGGGCGAGGTTATAGACCTAGGGACGATGTATTAAGGTATGCTAGGCCTGAGTATATGAAAAGACTAGCGGGGACGAGTAAAAGTGGTTCGACGTATAGCTATGCTGGATTTGAACAACTTGTTCACTTATCCTCTGGCATTGTTCGGCATTTCTTAGAATCAGCATCTATGATGTATGCTGAAACAGTATCAAAATCGGGTGGTGAGCCTCTTTCAAGCATTCCTCATGGTATTCAAAATCAGATAGCTAACGATTATTCAAATGCATTCCTTTTTTCTGAATTTAGCAAAGTAGAGAAAGATGAAGGTGATCCAAGTCTAACGTTGGATAAACCGGCAAAACTGAAAAACTTGATTAATGCGCTAGGTGGGATGTTTAGACAAATTCTAATGTCGGAATGCTCTGAACAGAGGGTATTTAGTATCGCATTCTCGAATGGACCTGATATGGAGGTTCAAGAGGTGTTGAGCCTCGGTGTAAAGTACGGCTATTTCCATCGTTCCACCATAGGCAATAAAGAAGGCACAGGCAGAGTGCCGTTATACATTTTAACTCGTCGCCTTGCCCCGACGTTCAAGCTCGATCCAAATGGGTTTGCGGGATACAAATTCGTTCAAAATGAAGCAATAAAACAGGCAATGTATAGCCCGAAGAAACTGACAAATATGGTGCAGAAGCAAGGCTTCGAAACAGTAATGTCTACAGGCGGCCAAGGGAGCCTTTTTGAAAATGACTAGCGCAAAAGGGCTTCCCCCTCTTCCTCTGGCAGAACTTCAGAAAACGATGAGTCTTGATTTAGACCTATTTATTTGTTCCGCGAGTTTTGAAAGCCGTAGCTTATCCGCCCCAAAATCGTTAATGCCAGAAAAAGTCAAAAAAGTTTTCATGATGCGAAATGAGAACGTACAAGGCAAGGGGGTGGAGTACGGAGAACAAATCCTTGCGCACTTTAGAAAGCGTGCTGAGATGGTTCTTGTCTCAAAAACGTCTCCAATCAAAACTGCCGATGGGCTTCTAGCTGCCATTTCTTCGATGGAATTAGGAGATAACGCCAGTTGCCTCGTTGATATCACAACGATGACACACGAGGCGCTTCTTATTCTATTTAGAATACTAAATAAACAATTACCAAAATCTGTGGACTTAAAATTCGTCTACTCAGCTGCGAAAGAGTACGATCCCGGCAAGGCGGATGAGAACAAATGGTTGAGTCAGGGATTGGGCGAAGTAAGGTCTGTTTTGGGTTATCCAGGCGAAATGCGACCATCTAGAAAGAGCCATTTGATAGTGTTGGTAGGTTTCGAGGAAGAACGCGCTAGAAAGTTAATAGAGACCTACGAACCTGCAGCGTTATCTCTTGGCATAGGAGAGCTTCCCCCCGTTAATGAAAGCCATTTACGCGTGAATCGATCACATTTTAAAAGATTGCTGTCGTCTAACCCTAACTCTATAGAATTCCATTTTTCGCCCACCGACCCTCTCGCCGTGAGGGATATTGTTCTCGAAAAGGTCAAACTGTTTGAGGGGTTTAATGTGGTCATTGCACCAATGAACAATAAAATTTCAACATTGGGGGTAGCCTTGGCAGCGATTGAAAATCCTGAGGTTCAAATTTGCTATGGTCGAGCTATGGCGTACAACGTTGACAACTATTCAACGCCAGCGGACTACTGCTATGTATTCTCACTGCCTAGCGTGATATGATCTGTCTGGTTTAGGTTACCCCCCCTTTCCATATGAATGTTTTTCCCAAGCAATACCGTTGCCGGACGTACCATTTCGTGGCGGCGTTCAGACGCCAATTGAAACTCAATGGTATTCAAAAAAACCGGGGGCGCAATGCTGCACGATTTGGAAATCTGCCGAAAATGATAATCGGCGGATAAAGGGTAACCGTTAAATCACCCCCGTTGCCACCGGACATCGTGGGGAGTAGTTTCGCGGCCATGAGTAATATCGAAAAACCGGCGCCGTACGCCTGCTCGCCGGAGCATAGCCGTGGGCGTCTTTACCGGGAGCCGGAAAGCGCGACGCGGAGCTGTTTCCAGCGGGACCGTGATCGCATTATCCATTCGGCGGCCTTTCGCCGCCTGGAATACAAGACCCAGGTCTTCGTCAACCACGAAGGCGATTTCTTTCGCACCCGCCTCACCCACAGCCTTGAAGTATCGCAGATCGCCCGTTCGGTATGCCGCAGCCTGTGGCTGAACGAAGACCTGGCGGAGGCCCTCGCCCTTGCCCATGATCTGGGCCATCCGCCCTTCGGCCATGCCGGCGAGAACGCCCTCAAGGAAAAAATGGAGCCTTACGGCGGCTTCGACCATAACGCCCAATCGTTGCGGGTCATCTCCTGTCTGGAGCAGAGCTATCCCGAGTTTGACGGCCTCAACCTGACCTGGGAAGTCCTGGAAGGAGTGGTCAAGCACAACGGCCCTCTGCTGACCATGCCGCGAGCCGTCGCCGAGTACACAAGGGTCCATGACCTGGAGGTCGACACCTTCGCCGGCGCCGAGGCCCAGGTGGCGGCGCTTGCCGATGACATCGCCTACAACAATCACGATATCGATGACGGCCTGCGCGCCGGTCTGTTCACCGTCGGCAGTCTGAACGACGTGCCGCTGGTCGGGCCTATTTTCGCTGAAACCAGAAAAGACTACCCGGACCTGGACGAATCGCGGCTGATCCACGAAGCGGTGCGCCGCATGATCGGGGCCATGGTCGGCGACCTGCATAAGGAAACGGCGCGCCGCATTACCGAGGCCGCTCCCAAATCCGCCGATGACATCCGCCGCCTGAAGACGCCGGTGGCCGGCTTCTCCGACAAAATGCGCGACAACGACAAGGCTCTCAGGAAGTTCCTGTTTGACAATATGTACCGTCATTACCGGCTTAATCGCATGACCAGCAAGGCGCGCCGAGTGGTCAAGGACCTGTTCGGGTTGTTGATTGCGGAGCCGGAATGTCTGCCCGATGAATGGCGCGAGCAGGCCGGAAAGCCGGAAAGCGAAAAAACGGCCAGGGTAATCGCCGACTATATCGCCGGCATGACCGACCGCCACGCCGAGGACGAGCATCGACTGCTGTTCGATGTTCAGGCAAGAATTTCATGAACCTGTTCAGGCATTATCAGAATACGATCATCGGCATTATCGCTGACCTGGCCGCCGCCGGCAGCCTTCCCCAAGGACTGGACGCAAGACGGGTGTCCGTGGAACCGCCGCGTGACGCCTCCCATGGCGACATCGCCACCAATGCCGCCATGGCGTTGGCCAAGCCGGCGGGCGTCAAGCCGAGAGACTTGGCGGAAATGCTGAAAAAGCGCCTCGATTCGCTGGACTCCGTCGTCTCCTCGGAAATCGCCGGTCCCGGCTTCATCAACATGCGGTTGGCTGATCGTTTCTGGCGTGATCGATTGATTGAAATTCTGAAAGCCGGGCCGGCCTACGGCGATTCCGCCATCGGCGCCGGCGAGACGGTGAATGTCGAATATGTGTCGGCCAACCCGACCGGCCCCATGCATGTCGGCCACGGACGCGGCGCCGTAGTCGGCGACGCCCTGGCCTCGCTGCTGGAAAAAGCCGGCTTTAACGTTACCCGCGAATACTACATCAATGACGCCGGCGCCCAGGTGGACACCCTGGCCCGTTCCCTCCATCTGCGCTACCGTCAGGCGTTGGGCGAGGATATCGGCAAGATGCCGGAAGGCCTCTATCCCGGCGACTATCTGATCCCGGTCGGCAGAGAGTTAGCCGAGCGCGACGGGCGAAAATGGATCGACAAGCCGGAAAGCCTTTGGCTGGAGACCCTGCGAACCCACGCGGTCGAAGCGATGATGAACCTGATCCGCTCCGATCTGGCGGCGTTGGGCGTAAAATTCGATAAATTCACCTCGGAAAATCATCTTGTGAACCAGGGCGAGGTACAGGCCGCTTATCAAATTCTTCATGACAAGGGCCTGATTTACCAAGGCGTTCTTGATCCTCCCAAGGGTAAAACGCCGGATGACTGGGAAGCCAGGCCGCAAACCCTGTTCAAGGCCTCTGAATTCGGCGATGACGTGGACCGGCCGCTGCAAAAGGCGGACGGCTCGTGGACCTACTTCGCCACCGACGCCGCCTATCACCTGGATAAGTTTCGCCGTGGCTTCAAGACCATGATCGATGTCTGGGGCGCCGATCACGGCGGCTACGTCAAACGGGTAAGCGCCGCCGTCAAGGCGCTTACCGGGGGCGAAGGCGCGGTGGACGTCAAGCTGTGCCAGATGATCAATCTGGTGGAGAACGGAGTTCCGGTGAAAATGTCGAAAAGGGCCGGCGCCTTTGTCACCCTGCGCGGCCTGATCGACGAAGTGGGCAAAGACGTGGTGCGCTTCATCATGCTGACCCGCAAGAACGATGCTCACCTTGATTTCGATCTGGTCAAGGTAACGGAACAATCCCGCGACAATCCTGTCTTTTATGTTCAGTACGCCCATGCCCGCGTATATTCGGTGTTGCGTCATGCCGCTTCAACTTTCAGCGGCGAGGAATTGGAGGCGACGGCATTGGCCGAGGCTCAATTACAACGCTTGACCGATGCGGACGAGCTTGCTTTGATCAAGGTCATGGCGGCTTGGCCGCAGCTTGTGGAAAGCGCCGCAGAGGCTCACGAGCCTCATCGTGTCGCATTCTATCTCAATGATCTGGCTTCGAGCTTCCATGGGCTGTGGAATAAGGGAAATGACGACGCCGGACTGCGATTCATCGTCAAGGACGACCATGAGCTTACCAGGGCAAGACTCGCCCTCATCAAGGGCGCGGCCATCGTCATCGCCTCGGGACTGAAGGTAATCGGAGTCACGCCGCTTGAGGAGTTGCGCTGATGATTGATCTCGAAAAACCGGAAGAGCCGCTGATCATCCCGAACGTCTCGGAGGCGCTGGCTTTCGAGCCGGTAACGGCTGTTGTCAACTCCAGCAAACGATGGGGGCGGCTGTTGCCTGTTCTGATTGTGCTGACCCTCGGCGCCGGCGCCGGCATGTACTTCCTTCTCGGCAAATACCAGAGCGGTTTCGGTATCGCCGAAGGCGACATTCCGACAATCAAGGCGGAGGAAGGGCCGGTTAAGGTGCGCCCCGTCAACCCCGGCGGCATGGATGTGCCCAATCGCGACAAGCTGGTTTACGGACGCATGGAAGGCGGTGAAGAAAATCCGCAAGTCGAGCGGTTGCTGGCGCCTGCGGAAACCCCTCTGCCGCCTCCCTTGCCGGCACCCGTTGAGCCGGAGATTCCGAAAATAGTTGAAAAAACTCCGGAAAAGATTGTTGGCAAGAAAGAACCGGAACCGCTGATTCCCACGCCCGCCGTCCCCACCCCGGCGCAGGTGGAAGCCGTCAAGCCGCCGTTGCCCGCGCCTTCCCCGCCGCAGTCGGCAGGGAAAGACAAGGGGAAAGCCGCCGTGGCCGAGACGTCTGCAACAGGCAAGGACACCAATTCATTCAGGGTCCAGTTAGGCGCCGTTCGCACGCCCGAACATGCGCGCCTTGAATGGGAGCGGTTATCCCACAAGCATCCCGAACTGCTCGGCGGATTGGAGCTTTTTGTCACCAAGGTCGATCTTGGTCCGGGAAAGGGTATTTTTTATCGTCTGCGCGCCGGTCCCGTCGCCGGCGAGGCCGTCGCCGGCAAGTTATGCGCCGATCTGACCCCCCACAAGGTCAACTGCCTGATCATCCGTCCCGGAGAATAGAATGCTGTCTGTAATCTACGGCTGTTCCGGCCGAGAACTTAATGAGGCGGAGCGGAGCTTTTTTCGTCAGGCCGACCCGCTGGGCTTCATTCTTTTCGAGCGCAACTGCGCCGACCCCGATCAGGTGCGCCGCCTTGCCGCCGACTTGCGCGGCTGTATCGGGCGCAACGACGCCCCCATCCTTATCGACCAGGAAGGAGGACGGGTGGCGCGTCTGA
>MIAA01000031.1:30778-39072 GCA_001830425.1 Rhodospirillales bacterium RIFCSPLOWO2_02_FULL_58_16 | reverse complement strand
CGGGCAAGGCCCGCCGCCCGCCGCTTCGCCGAGATGGCCCATGATGACATGGAACAAGCTGTTGAAGCGACCCGCCTGAACGCCCGGCTGATTGCCGCTGAACTGCATGATCTCGGCATAACGGTGAATTGCGCGCCGGTCCTGGATGTCCCCCAGCCCGATGCCGATCCGATCATCGGCGACCGCGCCTACGGCGATACGCCGCAGATGGTTGCCGTTCTAGGCCGGGCGGTCTGCGAGGGGCTTCTCGCCGGCGGCGTGTTGCCGGTAATCAAGCATATCCCCGGACACGGACGGGCCACTGTTGACAGCCACAAGGCCTTGCCGGTGGTCGAGCCGATGCCGATGGACCTTAGAACTATCGACTTCGCGCCGTTCAAGGCCTTGAGCAACATGCCGTGGGCGATGACCGCCCATGTGATCTACCGCGCCGTTGACGCAATTATGCCGGCGACCACATCATCTTCAGTGATCGGAGGGGTCATTCGCGGCTCGATCGGCTTTGAGGGCTTCCTGATTTCAGATGACTTGTCGATGAAGGCGCTGTACGGAAACATGAGAACCCGCACAGAGATGGCGCTTAAGGCCGGCTGCGACGCGGTCCTTCATTGCAACGGCGACATGGCCGAGATGGAGACAATCGCCGCCGCCGCTTCGCCGTTGAGCTTTAACGCGATAATGCATCTGGAATATGCCGAGACGATGAGGCGCCAACCCGAACCGCTGGATGTCGCCGATGCGGAATCCCGCCTGGAAAAACTTTTGCAACGATGAGGGACGCGGAGTGAACTGGAATGACATTCTGCTCACCGCCTCGATTTGGGTTATTCCGATCCTGATCGCCGTAACTCTGCACGAAGCGGCCCACGGTTGGGCGGCATGGCGGCTGGGAGACGACACCGCCTATATGGCGGGGCGGGTGACGTTCAATCCGCTGAGGCACATTGATCTTTTCGGAACGCTGCTGCTG
This sequence comes from Rhodospirillales bacterium RIFCSPLOWO2_02_FULL_58_16, assembly GCA_001830425.1. Classification (NCBI taxonomy): domain Bacteria; kingdom Pseudomonadati; phylum Pseudomonadota; class Alphaproteobacteria; order Rhodospirillales; species Rhodospirillales bacterium RIFCSPLOWO2_02_FULL_58_16. The sequence goes on along the minus strand of MIAA01000031.1, from coordinate 38,102 downwards.
CCGATGCTGCTGCTGTTCCTTTCCGGCGGACGAATGATGTTCGGCTTCGCCAAGCCGGTGCCGGTAAACTTCGGGAAACTCGGGCATCCGCGCCGCGACATGATGCTGGTGGCGGTTGCCGGGCCGGCGACCAACCTTTTACTGGCGGTGATTTCGGCGGCGCTGTTTCACATCCTGCCTTATCTGTCCGGTGACATTAAAGTCTGGACCGCCTATAACCTGAATAATCTGATGTGGATCAACATGCTGCTTTGCGTCTTTAATATGCTGCCCATGCCTCCCCTGGACGGCGGACGGATCGCCGTCGGGCTGTTGCCGCCGGCGCTGGGCATGAGGTTGGCGCGGCTGGAAAGGGCGGGCATCGGCATTATCCTCGGAGCGGTATTTCTTTTGCCGTGGATCGGCGGCAAACTCGGCGTTGACCTGAATGTATTTTGGTGGGTAATCGGCGCTCCGGCCGAGTACCTGAGCAACGCCGTTTTATCCCTGGTCAATGTCAGGTGACGCCATGATGGAAAAGACAGACGATTTCGAGGATGAACGACCCTCCGCCGGCGCCGGGACGCTATCGCCGTTTGTCATCGACATTGACGGCTTTGAAGGCCCTATCGACGTCCTGCTGGCTTTGTCCCGCACCCAGAAGGTGGACCTGACCCGGATCTCCATTCTGCAACTGGCCGACCAATATCTGGCCTTTGTCGCCGAGGCGCGCAGCGTCAACCTTGAACTTGCCGCCGATTATCTGGTGATGGCGGCATGGCTCGCTTATCTGAAGTCGCGCCTGCTGTTGCCCGCCATGGGCGGCGAGGAAGAACCGAGTGGCGAGGAAATGGCCGCCGCCCTGACCTTTCAGCTTCTCCGCCTGGAGTCAATGCAGGAGGCCGGCGACCGCCTTATGTCGCGCAACCGCCTGGGTGTTGACTTTTTCGCCAGGGGAGAACCCGAGAAATTCAAGTTCACCGGAGAAACCGTCTATGAGATTACCCTTTATGACCTGCTTAAAGGCTACGGCGATATCAAGCGCCGCGCCGCCGGAGGAAAAACCCTGCATATTGAGCCGTGGACGCTTTACACCGTCGAGGACGCTCTGGCGCGGATGAGGAGTCTGCTCGGCGACATGCCGGATTGGACGATTCTGTCACAGTTTCTGCCCGCCGGCATGGGCGACGGGTTAAAAGCCCGTTCGGCTGTGGCCTCCACCCTGGTCGCCGGCCTGGAGATGGTCCGCGAAGGCAAGATGCGGCTGCGACAAGACGGCATTTTCGCTCCTATTTATGTCCGCGCCTGCGGTGGAGACAATTCGTAATGAGCGCTGTTAACGCCCAACATCTGCGTCTTTTGGAGGCGATCCTCTACGCTTCCGATGCTCCGCTCGCCGAACGGGTTCTGGCCGCCCGCCTGCCCGACGGCGCCGACCTGACGGCGTTGCTCGGCGAACTTAAGAATCATTACGCCGGTCGTGGCGTCAATTTGACGACGGCGGGCAAATGCTGGGCCTTCCGCACCGCCCCCGACCTTGCCTCGCAGCTCAACATCACCGGCGAGGTTTCCCGCAAATTGGGCCGCGTGACCGTTGAAACCATGGCTATCATTGCCTATCACCAGCCGATTACCCGCGCTGAAATCGAGGAAATTCGCGGCGTCGGCCTGAGCAAGGGAACCATCGACGTGCTGCTTGAAGCGGGATGGATCAAGCCCCGAGGAAGGCGCAACACGCCGGGCCGTCCCATGACCTGGGGCACCACCGACGCTTTCCTTGATCACTTCGGTCTGGAAAGCGTCAAAGACCTGCCGGGCCTGGGCGACCTCAAGGCGGCCGGGCTTCTCGATAAAAGACCGGCAATCGAGGCTTTTCACGCCCATGACGAGGAAGACTCCAAAGACGACGACGGCCATGAAACTAACGACGATCACGGCGCCGAAACACCCGACCCCCTGGACCCCGATGACGGAATTTAGGGCGGGTCAGGATTGATTGGAATCGCCTTCGTTACGAATTGCCGCCATTGCGCAACAGGGTCATTCGGTTCTCCCCGCCGGAGCTTCATTGCCCATCCATCATCGTCATGCCCGTGCTTGTCACGGCCATGACGATAAAAACAGGATCAATCTCTTTCGAGCGATTACGCTGATGGACACGGATAGCAATTATGGGGAGACAAAAGCCGCGTTGACAGCCGGCGTTACAGTGTCCTAGCTATGGTTATGACGTGCAATCTTTCCATAGTCATGGCCCAGATCAACCCGACCGTCGGCGACATCGACGGCAATATCCGGCTGGTGCGCGCGGCGCGCGCTCACGCCGCCTCCCTCGGCGCCGACCTTGTGGTTACGCCGGAGCTGGCGGCATCCGGGTACCCGCCCGAAGACCTTGTTCTCAAGCCTTCCTTTCAGGACAAGATCGAAATATCCGTGAAAAAACTGGCGGCGGAGACCGCCGACGGCGGCCCGGCGGTTCTTGTCGGGGCGCCGTGGCGGCGAGGCTCCGTGCTGTACAACGCGGCGTTGCTTCTGGACGGCGGCGTCATGGCCGCCGAAACCCATAAACACGAGCTTCCCAACTATGGGGTCTTTGATGAAAAGCGCATATTCACCTCCGGTTGCCTGCCCGCGCCGATGGCGTTCAGGGGCGCTCGCCTCGGCGTCATGGTCTGCGAGGACATGTGGAAACCGACCGTCACCCGTCGTCTGAAGGAAAAAGGAGCCGACATCCTGGTGGTCCTCAACGGCTCCCCCTTTGAGGACGGCAAAACCGACGTCCGCCTCGCCCTCGCCCGGCAGCGGGTGGCTGAGAGCGGCATGGCGTTGGTCTATATCAACATGATAGGCGGGCAGGACGAGTTGGTGTTTGACGGCGGCTCCTTCGCGCTGGCGAATGACGGCGCCATCAGCGCCCGCGCCCCGTGGTGGAAATCGTGTCTGCTTGACGCCCGCGCCGGAACCATCGCTGCGCCTGCCGAACGATTGGAGTCCATCTGGCGGGCGATGACGATGGGGCTTGGCGATTACGTCGCCAAGAACGGTTTTCCCGGCGTTGTTATCGGGCTTTCCGGCGGCGTGGACAGCGCCCTTTGCGCCGCCGTCGCTGTCGATGCCGTCGGCGCCGACAGGGTGCATCTGGTAATGATGCCCTCGCCCTATACCTCGACCGAAAGCGTGGAGGACGCCGCCCGAACGGCGGAAATGCTCGGCGTCCGTTTGATGACCGTGTCTATCGAGCCGGCGATGAAGGCCTTCGCGGCGATGCTCGGCGACCAATTCGCCGGTCTTGACGCCGACGCCGCCGAGGAAAACATCCAGGCCCGTTCCCGCGCCATGGTGTTGATGGCCCTGTCCAACAAGTTCGGCCACATGGTTCTGACCACCGGCAATAAATCGGAAATGTCGGTAGGGTACGCGACTTTGTACGGCGACATGTGCGGCGGCTATTCGGTGCTTAAAGACGTTTACAAGACCGACGTTTTCAGGCTGGCCCGTTGGCGCAACCAAAATCCGGGGCCGGCGATGCCCGAGCGCGTCATTACCAAGCCGCCGTCAGCCGAACTGAGACCCGACCAGACCGATCAGGATACCCTGCCTCCCTATGAGGAGCTGGACGCCATTCTTCAATTTTTGATCGAAGAAGAGCACTCCGCCGCCGAAGCCGCCGCCGAGGGCTTTGATGAAAAAACAGTGCGTCGGGTCTGGCGCATGCTGGATAAAGCCGAGTATAAACGTCGTCAGGCCCCGCCGGGGGTCAAGATCACGCGCCGCTCATTCGGCCGCGACCGTCGTTATCCGATTACCAATCGCTTCACGGATCATGTATGATACTAATAGTTCACACGGAAGTAACCTGGAGACCTTTATGAAAAACATCCGATTCGCCACCTTAGCCCTCGCCATAATCACCATGGCCGGTCTAACCGTAGCGGCGCAAGCCGCCGATCCCGTCACCCGCACCATAACCGTAACCGGCGTGGGAGAAATTGCCTCAAAGCCCGATATGGCGGAAGTACAGATTTCCGTGATCTCGGACGCCAATAACGCCGGCGACGCCATGGCCCAATCCTCCGAGAAGGCGAAGAATCTGGTCAAGACCGCCATCGGCAACGGCGTCGCGGAAGCCGACATTCAAACCGGCACCGTCTCGCTGGCCCCGCTCTATAAGGTCAATAAAAACGAGAAAGGGGAGGACATTACCCCGCCCGTGATCGTCGGTCATCGCGCCGCCCTTTCCACCCGCATCATGGTGCGCAACCCCGGCACCGTCGGCACGCTGCTGGATAATCTGGTCAAGGCCGGAGCCAATCGTTTAAGCGGCATCCGTTTCAAGGTTTCGGAACGTGAAAAGCTGCTTAACGATGCGCGTCGCCTCGCCATCGCCAACGCCAAGTCCGTCGCCACCCTGATGGCCTGGGAGGCCGGAGCCGTAGTCGGCAAGGTGCTGAGGATAGAGGACGCCGGAAGCACGGTTCCTCAAGGACGCATGATGGACATGGAATCCGAGAGCATCGGCATGCCGGTAATGCCCGGCGAGATCGAAGTCGCCGTCCGCGTCAACGTCATGTTCACCCTTAACGACGTGCAGTGACGCTCTATCTCTACAACACGCTGAGCCGTGAGAAAGAGCCGTTCAAGCCGCTAAACCCCGGGGCCGTAGGCATGTATGTGTGCGGCCCCACCGTTTATGACTACGCTCACATCGGCAATGCCCGCCCGGTAGTGGTGTTTGACGTTCTGTACAGGCTGTTGAAGGAGTTCTTCAGCCGGGTTACCTATGTGCGCAACATCACCGACGTTGACGACAAGATCAACGCGGCGTCACTGGCGAGCGGCGAAAGCATCCGCTCCATCACCGAGCGCACGGCCAGGGCTTTCCACGAAGACATGGCGGCGCTGGGCGCTCTTGACCCGGATGTGGAACCCCGCGCCACCGAGCATATCGCCGAGATGATCTCCCTCACCACGGAGCTTCTCAAGGCCGGCAACGCCTATCAGGCCGAGGGCCACGTTATGTTCAACGTGCCGTCGTGGGACGGCTACGGCGGTCTGTCGCGCAACAACCGCGACGACATACTCGCCGGCGCCCGCGTCGAGGTGGCCCCCTACAAAAAAGACCCCGCCGACTTCGTTTTGTGGAAGCCGTCCGCAAACGATCTGCCCGGCTGGGAAACGCCGTGGGGCCGTTGCCGTCCCGGCTGGCACCTGGAATGCTCGGCGATGAGTTGCAAGTACCTGGGTGAAACCTTCGACATTCACGGCGGCGGCCAGGACCTGATCTTTCCCCATCACGAGAACGAGATAGCCCAAAGCGCCTGCGCGCACGGCAAGCCTTTCGTCCGCTACTGGGTGCATAACGGCTACCTGATGGCTGAGGGCGAGAAGATGTCCAAGAGTCTGGGCAACTTTTATACCGTCCACGATTTGCTGAAGGAATTCCCCGGCGAAGCCATCCGCCTGGTTCTGCTCCAGACTCACTACCGCCGGCCGCTGGATTTCACCAAGGCCGGAATCGCCGAGGCGAAGCATATTCTGGATAAGTTCTACGGGGTGTTGCGCAATGCCGCCGGCATAAAAACGGAACCGGCCTCAACTCCCGCCGAGGTGATCCTGGCCCTGGCCGATGACCTCAATACGCCGCTGGCCCTCACCCATATGCACGAGATGGCGGGCATCCTCAACAAGGTCGATAACGATGATTCCAGGGCCTTCGTTAAAGGACGGCTGCTGGCGGCGGGCAAGGCGATGGGTCTTTTGCAGCAGAACCCGGAAGACTGGTTCAAACGGCAACCCGAGGGCGTCGCGTCTATAGACGCCGCCGCCGTTGAAGCCCTGATTGCCCAACGCGCCGAGGCCCGCAGGAACAAGGATTTTCCCGCATCCGACCGCATTCGCGATCAACTCGCGGCGCAGGGAATCGTCCTGGAGGACGGCGCCGGCGGCACCATCTGGCGGCGGGAATAACCGCCGGTAACTTCTAACGATTGACGATCATGTTAAGGGTTTTGCCGTCGCGTTTTATGGAAATGCGCCAGTGATTGGTCGGCGCCGGCAGCACCTTCTTCAGGTGCTCCACCGACTTGATGGTTTCGTCGTTGATGACGCTTATCATATCTCCGGTGCGAAAGCGCAGGCGGTTGGCGGCGCCGCCCTGGGTCAACCGCAGGATGATAACGCCGGGTTCAAATGATTCCATGCCCAGTTCATCAGCCAACGCAGGAGACATGTTGGCCACCGTCGTTCCTGAAAGCGGATGCTGGCCGGTGAGATCGCTGATGTCGCGCAAAGGCGCTTCCGGCGGCGCCACCAGATCAATTTTGACCGGCGCCTTTTTACCCCGCCTCCACATAGTCAGATTCGCCGAGCCGCCCACCGCCAGGGTAGCGATGCGATAATTCATGGCCTGAGGGTCGCTGATCTCGTGTCCTTGAACCTCAAGCACAACTTCGCCCACCCTGATCCCGGCAAGATCGGCGGGGCCGCCCGGAAAAACCTTGCTGATGAGCACGCCGAAGGGGCGGGGCAAATTCAATGAAGCGGAAATGTCGGCGCTGACCCCCTGTCCCCAGGCGCCGAGCCACGGTCGCACCAGACGCCCCTCCAAAAGGACGCCGGTTATCACCGTGTTCACCATATTGGAAGGGACGGCGAACCCGATGCCGAGCGAACCGCCGCTCTTGGAGAAAATGGCGGTGTTGATCCCCACCAGCCTGCCGTCCATGCCGACCAAGGCGCCGCCTGAGTTGCCGGGGTTGATGGCGGCGTCCGTCTGAATAAAGAAGTTAAGGTCGGAAATGCCGACCTGGGTGCGGGCCAATGCCGAGATAATGCCGCTGGTCACCGTCTGACCGACGCCGAAAGGATTGCCGATGGCGAGAACCATATCCCCGACCTCAACTTCATCGGAGTCAAGCATCTCCAGGTGAGAAAACTTCTCGCCGTTGGCTTCTATCCGCAGGACGGCCAAATCGGTATGCTCGTCCGTACCGACAATCACCGCATCGAACTCACGCCTGTCGGACAACACCACGGTAATCTGATTGGCCCCCTCGATAACGTGGCGGTTGGTGACGATCAGTCCTTCGGGACGAACGATAACGCCGGAACCAAGTGAATTCTGAACGCGCTCCCTGGGGGACTCAGGCCCTAAACCGAAGCCTTCGCCGAAAAAGCGCTGAAAGAACGGGTCGTTAAACAACATCGGCGACTGGCGCGACATCACCACCTTGCGGCTGTAGATATTTACTACCGCCGGCGCCGATTTTTTAACCAGAGACGCAAAGGAAAATTGGGCTTGATCCTTGGAAGTCGGAACCTGCTTATCGACCGCCGCAGCGTTTGC